>JAGDBH010000129.1 GCA_017959135.1 Succinivibrio sp.
AACTCTCCCAAGACAGGACACAAAAGTCCTGTCTTCTCATTTTGAGGATATGCATTATGGATTTTAAAGATCCAAATAATTCCACCTCCCAAAACCGCAGTGACTACATAACCATCCAGACAGGCTCAGAGAAAAAAGACTCCCCTTCTCTTTTAAAAGGTATATGTCATCTGTTCATGATGATTGGCTCTATTATCACCTTCATCAGAAACACGGTTTTCAATATCATTTTCATTCTGCTCATCATTGCAATTTTCGCCCTGGTTGGGATGGTTAATACTGTTGCCGACAAAGGTTCAGATGTGATTGCCGAGCTCTCGGGCAGAAGCAGCTATGAAACCGGACATATAGAGTCTGTTTTGTACTTTGGTTTAAACGGACCTATATATGAGTATCCTCTTCCTGATGATGACTACTCAAAGCTGACCCGTAACCTTGATGAAAAACTCAACAACCGTCGCATCAATGACATTCTCTCTATTGAGAAGGCTCTTAAGGCAGCTCAGAGTGAAGATTCAATCAGGGAAATCTATTTTGATCTCACCGACTGCATGACTACATTCCCTGTTGCAGAACGTATCTATAACGCAGTGCGTGAATACAAGGAAAATAAGCCTGACACCAGAATTACTGTCTTTGCAGTAAGCTATGGAGCATCAGCCTACAGAATCGCCACTGCAGCAGACAGAATCATAATTGATCCTCTGGGAGGCTTCGATTTTAAAGGCTTTGCAAGCTCAAATCTGTATTTAAAGGATCTTCTGGAAAGATTCAGAATTGAGCCTCTGGTATTCAAGGCAGGTGAATTCAAGAGTGCTGTTGAAATCTTTACCGAAAACAGAATGTCTGATGGGGTAAAAAAGGAGTATCAGCATATCTTTGATTCTCTATGGAAGCTTTATAAGGAATCTTTAAATACAAGAGAAAATGCATCAGAAGCTTTAAGCGCAGTCTTTGACAATCCAGAGCGTTTCCTTTCAGAACTTGACAGATTCAGAGGTTCTGAGGCTCAGCTTCTAAAAAGCATGGGACTTGTGGATGAAATCAACTCACAGCTAAATCTTGAGTATGCTTTCTCAAAGGATTACGGCTATGTGGATAACATGCTCAATCCGAACATGACTGACTATCAGGATCTTGCTGACTCAGTGAAGACTACTTCAATTGTGTCCAAGGCAAAGAAAAAGAAGCACAGAAAGAGTGGTTCTGATAATCCTGTAACCGTCGAAACACAGGATGGCAGATCAGAAATTGCTGTTTTATACGGTATCGGAGAGATTAAAGATTTCTCTGAACGCCCAACAGAATTTACTCCTGACAATATCGCCTCTCAGATTGAGAAGATTCTTGAAGATACCCGCATCAAGGGTGTTATCTTCTATATCAACTCACCTGGAGGTTCAGTCACTGCCTCTGAGAAGATCAGAAATCTGATTCTAAAGCTTAAAGAGTCACGAGAGATTCCTGTTTATGTTTCCATGAACTCACTTTGTGCCTCAGGAGCATACTGGATCAGTACCGCCTGTGACAGACTATATGCCACACCTACTACTATCACTGGCTCCATCGGTGTATTCTCCCTGGGTCTTGGTATCCATGATCTCTTAAACGAGTATGGTGTAAGACAGGACGGGGTTGAGACCTCTGAGCTTGCAAGAACACCTGTTGCTGTCAGAATGCCTGAATCTCAGCGCAGAATGAATACACTTGAAGTTGAAGGCATCTATGAGAACTTTATTTCTCTGGTCAGAAATTCCCGTCCTGCTCTTAAGAACACAGACTACAGAGTATTTGCCGAGGGTAAGGTCTTCCTGTGTGAAGATGCGCTTTCATTAAAGCTAATCGATGAGAGCAAGGATCTGTTCGGCGTCTTTGAGGATATGAAGAATGCTTTAAAGCAGAATGACAGTGATGAAATCTCTCTTGTTCATCTGTCCTCAGAAGGCGGCAACAAGGCAAATCTCTTCAGATCACTGTTCATAAAGACAGCATCCGGAGTTATAGCACCTGAGTATGTAAAGACCATACTTGATCTTTTAGATAAGAGTGCAGCTGTCAGCGAGAGAAAACCTAAGCTTATGGCCATTGGTGCTATTCGCGAGGTAACTCTGTAGTAACTGCGGAGCTTTAACTCTTCCAGACAAAAAAACACGCTATGCCGTGGATTTCTCCACGGTGTAGCGTGCATCAATCAACAACATTCCTAAGAACGATTAGAATGTCTGGTCTTAGACTCTATAGATACTGAGTCTACAATCTTTTTAACAACTGAATTTCTGAGCTTGAACACCCTGATACAAGGACAGGTGGTAGTAACGCTCTTTACAGCGTGACTTGATTCAGGAAGTCCGTTGTCAGTTGCTGTATTGAATATCTCCACCCACTCACGGCCAGGTGATACCGGTGGCAGCTTAAAGCTCTGAGATTTTGCTCTCTGATTAAAGATTACACACCAGCTCTCGCCTTCTTCATCATTAACAGCACCTGCTACCAGAACAACAGTATCGGTATCTGGATTATTCCAGTCCGCAGAATGCATCTGAACTCCGTCAGGACGGTACC
>JAGDBH010000130.1 GCA_017959135.1 Succinivibrio sp.
AAACTCTCCTTTGATGTGAACCAGCTTGCATCTGCCCACTTTTTAATCAGATTTAAAGCAAAAGTATTGCCTTTGTCTGCAAGAGCAGCAATCTCGTCAAAGGCATTGTAAATAAGCAGAGTATGCTCCAGGGCAGTCTCTGCCTCTGCTGCCATTGACTCATCCTCAAGAAGCTTGATCAGGTAGCCGACATTGAAACCGCCTTTCATGGTACCTAAAAGCTTTACAGCAAGAGTCTTGTCTACAACAGGACTTACAGTCTTTCCGGTTGAGATGTCATATAAAAACTCTGCCTTGATAGCTGAAGACTCATCAACACCAGGATTGATTCTGTCCTTTAGAAGATGCAGAAGCTCAGATTCAGATCCTACTGGAGGATTCTTACAGAGTTCACACAGCTGCTTGGTAAATTCTGCATTCAGAGGTAAAGGCTCAACACCAAGACGGGCACGCTCGCCTGCCTGCTCATAATACTCAGTTAAATACTTTTCCATATAAGAGGTACACCTGTGGTAATTATCGTATTTGGCTCCAGTCGAAGAATTTACCTGGGTCGGTTTTTCTGCCTGGTGCTACTTCATTGTGTCCGGCTATGTTATTACCAATATCCGGATAGTTTTTCTTAAGAACTGCAATTACATCCTTAAGAGTTGAATACTGTTCTATAGTGTATTCAAGATCATCGCAGCCCTCAAGTTCGATCCCAATTGAGTAGTCATTGCACTCTTTATGCCCATTATAGGAAGATCTGCCGGCATGCCAGGCTCTGTCAAGGAAGGAAACATACTGAGTAATTACGCCCTGGCGGTTGATGAAAAGATGAGTAGAAACCTCAAGATGTGCGACTTCCTTAAAGTAAGGATGTGCATTGGGATCTAAAGTACCCTTGAAAATATCATCAACGTAGGGACCGCCGAACTGGCGAGGAGGAAGAGAAATACAGTGAATTACGATAAGAGAAATTTTAGTCCCCTCAGGTCTTTTTCCATACCTGTCAACAGGGACTTTTCGGATGTTTATATCGTCAGAATATAGCCATCCTGACTTGATTTCAAACACAGAAACCTCCAGTTAGAAGGCAGTTAAGGTCTTTTTAGCGTCAAGAAAGTTGATTGCATTTGATTTTGTTTTCTGAGTATCAGCAAACTGGATAATCTCGTAGTTTGAAGAATCAGATAACAGGGCTCTTAAAAGACGGTTATTCAGATCATGACCTGTCTTATAAGACTTGAAATTAGCAAGAATGCTGTGGCCGTCCATATATAAGTCACCAATAGCCTCTAACAGCTTGTGTTTTACAAACTCATCCTCGTAACGCAGTCCTTCTGGATTAATTACTCTGTTATCATCCAGAACAACAGCATTTTCAAGAGAACCGCCTAATGCAAGATTGTGAGCATGCATGAACTCAACATCTCTCATAAAGCAGAAGGTTCTTGCTCTTGAAACGTCACGGGCAAATGCTTCACCGGTAAAGGTCATGGCATAGTGCTGCTTATCCTTGTCCATTGCAGGGTGATTGAAGTCAATCTGAAGATCAAGATTGAAACCGCTCTCTGATGGAGTAAGTTCTGCCCACTTGCCTTCATTTTCAACACGAACCTTGCGGACAACACGAATGAATTTCTTTGGAACTGAAAGCTCCTGAATACCTACAGAAGCAAACAGATAAAGGAATGGCTGAGCAGAGCCATCCATAACAGGAATCTCAGGGGCATTAACATCAACATACAGATTATCGATACCCAGAGATGACAGTGCGGCAGTAAGATGTTCAACAGTAGAAATACGAACCCCCGCCTCGTTTACCAGAGCGGTACATAACTGAGTGTCCTTTACATTATCTGCTGTACATTTCATTGTAACATTAGGATTCAGATCGGTTCTTGTATACACAATACCTGTATCTGCCGGTGCTGGTCTGAATGCTACCTGAACCTTTGCACCTGAATGTAAACCGATACCAGTCATTGATACTGGCTTTAGAATTGTACGCTGATTGATCATCAAAATACCTCACACTTTCTGCGTGTAATTATAATACATCTTTCAGATATGTGAAATGCGTCAAGATAATTTCCTTTGACAAACTATTTCAATTACATCTTAGGATGCAAATCTTAGCGTTACCTTAGCCGTGTTTTTACACACGAACCAAACATTCATCTTTCTGATTTCTATATGTATATTCCCTGCTCTCCTTTTTAAGTCTCTGCCCAAAATAAAGGTCAGCGACAGCTGACCTTAGTGTTTAGAATTCATTACGTGAATTTAAGATTGGAGGAAGATTCCATGCATCAGTTGACTGTCCCTGATTGCTTCCTGAATTTCCGCCTGTCTCATAGATTCTTGTTGATTCTGTCTGAGAAACTGTCTGAGTCTGAGCATTATCATGGAACATTGCAGCCTTGTTAGCCTCTCTTTCATTCAGAGAGTTCAGCTCCCTTCTTGCCATATTGGCAGGCTTTCTAGGATCAACAGCACTGATACCTGCAATCAGAAGAGTCAGAGAAACCTCATCTTCTGCCAGATTCTCATCAAAGAAGATACCGGTCTTGCAGTCAGCATCCTCATCAGCGTATGCCTGAATTGCAGAGCAGACATTATCAAGCTGAATAATTGGGAAATTAGGATTAATCTTCACATAGGCCATGACACCCGATGCAGACTTGATATCAACCTGATCAACCAGAGGAGAATTGATAGCCTTGTCTACGGCATCCTCAACCATGTTAGGACCTTTACCAAAACCGTTGCAGATTACAGCATGACCTCTGCCGCGCATGATGGTTACCACATCAGCAAAATCAAGATTGATAAATGCTGGAACTGTAATTGCGTCTGTAATGCCTCTTACAGCATTTAAAAGAACATCATTTGCACATTCAAATGCCTTGATAATGGCAATATTTGCTCCAAGATTACGTAGAAGCTTATCATTATCAATTACAATCAGAGAATCCACGTTCTTTGAAAGCTCGGTAATACCTGACTCGGCATTTACAGCATGACGCTTACCCTCAAAGGTAAATGGCTTGGTTACCACTGCTACAGTTAAAGCACCTACTTCCTTTGCAATCTGAGCAATAATTGGAGCTGCTCCTGTACCGGTACCACCGCCCATACCAGCGGTAATAAAGATCATATCTGCGCCCTGAAGAAGCTTTTTGATATCTTCAGCGGATTCTTCAGCAGCCTTTCTTCCCTTGTTAGGATCACATCCTGAACCAAGACCGCTTGTGAGTTTAACGCCAATCTGAACCTTGATGTCTGAAGTAGATCTGGTTAGAGAATTGGCATCTGTGTTTACAGCAATAAATTCAACATTCTGCAGACCATTATCAATCATGTGCTGAATGGTATTGCATCCACCGCCACCAACACCGACAACGATAATCTTAGCGTTGTATATTTTATTTGTTTCAGTAGAATCCTGTACTGAATAATCGTCGCTCATGGCAATCTCCAAAAAATAAGTACTCATCCTTAATAGTAGCACTCAAGTCTTAAAACAGACATAGCGTAATCTCAAAAAAAATTGAGTAATATCATAATTTTGTTAAAAAATCTTCTAAAACTTACGTTTTGACTGACTTTGTTCCAAACTGTCTCACCCCAAAACACGTCCCCACAAAAAGAAACCTCCACTTTTTTGGAGAAGCGGAGGTTGTTCTTTATAGTTCATCGAAGTATTTTTTTGCCATTTTTATATATTCGTTATTGATGTACTTCTGAGATTTGATTCTGTTACTTATCTGAATATCGTTTGTATCAAGACTCTTAAGTACAATCAGCGTATTGCTGGTCAGATCCTTCTCCAGATTCTGTATCCAGCTTCGACGGTGTCCCTGATGCTCAAAGAGCTTTATCTGTTCCTCAAGAGAGGTTACATGATGCTTCTTCAGATCCTCAAGACATTCCTGTTTTGTATATTCCTTACCAGACAGCTGCTTGTAGAAAAGCTGATAATCATCAACAAGAGAATCAATATCATCTATCTGAATCTGCAAAGCCTTAAAGTACATTGCCAGGAACTTGGCAACAAGCTCAGGGTTCTCGTGAGCAAACTTCTCATCGACCTTGATTGTGCATGGAACAACCTCACCCAGCTGCTCGGCAGTTACAACTTCCTTATAGCCAAGCTTTAAGGCATCATTCAGATCAGGAGACCATAATGCAGTACCGTAGTACTTGTTTTTCTTAAGCTCATCCATGATATCTGAATCCGGGAACTTAGACAGCTTGACGTCATTTAAGTCTAACCCGAAAATTTCAAGCCACCTTGCCAGTGTGTAGATGGCAGATGAAACGCCTTTAACAGCAAATGTCTTTCCCTTAATGGACTCTGGTGAACCATAAACCTTTGGAAAATACTCATCATAACCCTGAGTTTTAAAGACATCACTATCAGCCAAAGCTAAAACAGAATTTGCAGCAGCCTCATCATTGGCGACAGCGATAACTTCAACAAATACATCCTTTCCCCCCATAATAAATGGAACATGGCTTGTACAGGTAATATCCCATGAGTTTCGGTCGTGGCGATACTGTTTCATCAGTGCAAGACCGTTATAGTTGGCTATGGTCAGATCAAGCTCAAAGCCAAGCTTTTTGTCCCATTCCTTCTGTTCAGCATACCACAGCAGGAATCCCTCATGCTCTAACAGAAAAGTAGCCTTAATCTTTGGTAGATCTGCTGCGCTGCAGACGAAGCTTAACATCAGAGCAAAGACACACAATACTTTTGAAATAAACCTGTTCATACACTGCTCTCCAAACTACTTCTTAAGGTTAGACAGTATTCTTCGTGCCTGCTTTAGATATCTGTCTGTAACATATCGTGGATTCTTGACCTGTTTTGCAGTCATTGCATAATCATTGGTATGACTGTCATACAGGATCAGCATCAGACTACTTGCAATGGTAGATTCAAGTCTCTGAATAGTGCTCTTTCCAGCTCCCTTTCTTTCAAACAGTTTGAGCTGAGTTTCAATAGGCATGACAGAATGACGCAGAATGTCGTACTCACAGAATTCCTTTGAGAATTCCAGCTGGGAATACTTTCTTAAGAATTTCTGATAATCCTTGGTCAGAGAACGAGGATTTTCAATCTGGGTTTCTACAGCTAAAAGGTAGGCAGCCAGCATTTTTGAAATTACTTCCTCATGATCCTCGCAATACTCCTTATCAACAAGGAACATCATAGGGATTTCGGCCTCAACATCATCAGCGGTGGATACAAGCTTAAAGCCTTTATTCTCTGCATGGTAGGTATCAGGTGACCAAATAGCAACAGCATCAACCTCTCCGCGCTCAAGAGCCTTTATGCTTTCCTTACCTGCGAGATCGACAATCTTGATGTCAGAATAATCCAGATCGAAGATTTCAAGATATTTAACCAGCATGTAGGCGCCAGAGGTTAATGGCTTAATAGCGAAGGTCTTTCCCTTGATAGTTTCAGGAGAACCGTAGACGTCCGGATAATCTTCATTCCAACCTTTAACCTTAAGAAGCTCACTATCAGCATTTGTATAAATACCGGTGGTGTTAGCCTCATCATTTGCAACACCAACGATTTCAAGAGGCATCTGGTTGGTACCGACAATCAGAGGAATACTGGTTACACAGGTTACATTCCAACTCGAAGGATCCTGACGGTGACGATTCATAAGGTCTATACCGTTTGTATCCAGAATAGTAAGGTCAATATCAACCCCTACCATCTTATCAAAGCCCTGTTTTACCGCATACCACATCAAAAAGCCCTCATGCTCCATAAGCATGGTTACCTTAATTCTAGGCAGGTCAAATGACCAGGCCTGCATTGTTCCAAAGAGCAACAGAATAACGCCAAATACTATCCTTTTTAAACAAGAATACATGACGCCTCCTAACAAAGATTATTACAAAAAAAAACCTACGCTAATTAAGTATAGAAACAAAAAATTGCACAAATATTTATGTAGTACGACTTTTGCAGGTATGATCAAAAAATCTTTGTGACAGAGACTAAGAAAACAAAAAAAAGAGAGAATTCAAAAAGAAACGGGCAAAAAAAGTTCCCAGACCGAAAGGCTGAGAACTTTATTTATTAACTTAATAAGGAAACTGTTTATTCTGACTTAGAGCGAAGAATTGGAGGAAGATTCCATAAATCGTCCTTTGAATCCTCAACAGGGCTCTTTCCAAAAGTATCAACAGGAACTTCAGCAATTTCATTCACATTTCTGAAGGTTGGCTCCTGAGGATTTGCAGAACCGAAGCCAGATGAGAAGCTGTTCTGACGAGAGAATCCTGAATTATCCATCTGTGCAGACTGATTCTGCTGATTCTGAGATGACTGAGAATTCTGACGCTGGAAGCCAAAATTGTTATTGTTAACATTGCCGAAGAAGTTTGGCTTTGCAGCCTCTCTTGCAGCACCCTGAGCAATCTGAGAACGAGCCTTGTTGGCTGGGTTGTTGGTATCGGTTGCACTGATACCGGTGATCAGAATGGTAATAGATACCTGATCCTCAGAAATTGACTCATCGAAACTCATACCAAACTTGCAATCTGCTTCCTCATCAGCATAAGACTGAATTGCGTTACAGATTTCTTCCCACTTGGTAATTGGGAAGTTTGGATTTACGCGAACGTTAGCTAACAGACCAGCTGCTGACTTGATATCAACCTGCTCAATCAGAGGAGAATGAATTGCTCTGTCAACTGCGTCCTCAACAAAGTTAGCACCCTGACCAACACCGTTACCGATCATTGCATGACCACGACCACGCATTACGGTTACAACGTCAGCGAAGTCAAGGTTAATAAAGCCAGGATTGGTGATTGCATCGGTAATGCCCTTAACTGCATTTAACAGAATGTCGTTAGCAGCATTGAAAGCATTAACAATAGAAATATTTGCACCAAGATTCTTTAACAGCTTGTCATTATCAATAACAATCAGAGAATCAACGTGTTTTGACAGCTCGGTAATACCTGACTCGGCATTAACCATGTGACGCTTGCCTTCGAACTTGAATGGCTTGGTTACAACAGCAACGGTCAGAGCACCAGTCTCCTTTGCAATCTCAGCAATGATTGGAGCTGCACCTGTACCGGTACCACCGCCCATACCAGCAGTAATAAATACCATGTCAGAGCCCTGAATCAATTTCTTGATATCTTCCTTGGACTCTTCAGCAGCCTTGCGGCCCTTGTTAGGATCACAGCCTGCACCCAGACCGTTTGTTAACTTAACACCAATCTGAACCTTTAAAGGTGAGGTTGAGTTAACCAAAGCCTGAGAATCTGTATTTACAGCGATAAATTCCACACCCTCAAGGTTCTCATTGATCATGTGCTGCAGTGAGTTACCACCGCCACCACCGATACCAAGAACTCTGATAACGCAAGAACCGGATGGTGTAATTGTGGTTCCTGCACCTGCATTTGCTACTGACTCAACACGAAAATCGCTCATTTTAATACTCTCTGCAAAAATCTTTTCTAAATCATACCAATAAATATGGCTTATTGTATAAATTAAACCCTAATTTTTTGTAGTAGCTCACGCACGACTTAATAGCCTAGGAAAAGGGCTAAAGCTCTCTGGAGATCCAGTCGGCAATAGTTTTAATAAAGCCAGTGCTTTTTGTTCCTTTTTCATTACGCTCATCATCAGTGTACTGCTTAAGATCATCAAATCTTGCTGATCTTAATAATCCTATTGCAACAGCCTTATCTGAATCTGAGATAACCTCAGGTGCACCTGCATTTTCAAACAGACCAATACCAATTGGATGACCAACTCTTACCTTGGTATTGCACTTTAGGAATGTATTATCCTGGAAGTTGTAATCACGAACCCACTCTGAAAATACCTGCTCAATACCAGGCAGTTTTGAAGTACCACCGGTAAGAACAATACCGCCACCAATCTCAAGGCTCTTTAGGGTTGAGCTGCCATAGAAGTTGATGCGCTGGAAGATAAGCTCACACATGCTTCTGATACCGCGATTGATAACATCTGCAAGAGTGCCGTTACGAACAGCGACCTCATTTGAACTTACCTGAGTAGTGTTAGACTCATTGTCTGGAATTCTGATGGAAATATTTGCGCTATCCTCGCTTAGGAACTTGGAATCAGCACATCCGTAATTACATTTGATGTATTCAGCGTTATTCATGGAAATTGAGAATTCCTTGGCAATCATCTTGGTGATGTAATTGCCGCCGTCATCAATACCAAAAGATAACAGCTGACGTTTGCCCTCGTAAACTGTAACGTTAACAGTACCGCCGCCGATGTCAATGTGAATAACACCGATTTCTTTCTCTGCATCAGTTAAAACTGCGCTTGAAGCGGCATTACCGGCATAAATGATTGAGCAGACATCAAGATCAGGATTAGTCATTCTGATGGCTTTCTCAATATTGTTCTTGAACATGAAGCTGCAGCCGATCACATGAACACTTGCTGATAGACGCTTAGCGTACATGCCGATAGGATTGGTTACCTGTTCTGAGCTTTCTGTTGCATACTGCTGAGGGATAGCATGAATGATTGAATAGTCGGCAGAATTGAATTTCACACCTGCCATAGCCATTCTTACAGCCTTATTACGATCTGATTTTTCAATTGTACCTGACTGGATTGTAGAGTGACCCTGCTGATTTTCAGCAACAACGAAACATCCAGGAACCCCGGTTACAATCTTCTCGATGGTAACGCCATAGGTTTTCTGATAATCCTGAATCAAATAGGCAATCTGTCTTGCTAGGCTGTTAATATCGGAAATATGTCCCTGAACCATACCCTGACTGACACATTCTCTCATGCCCTGAATCTTAATCTGCTTGTTTGGTTCAACTATGCCTGAGACGAGACGAATGTAAGAACTACCAATATCCAGCGCATATATCTGCTGTTCAGAATCACTGATAGTTACAGGACTATTTCCTTTCTTTTTCATGATTGCCATAAAAAAGTCCCCTTAATTCTTCTTATTATCTTCCGATGCAGGTTTCTTTCCTACAGCAAACCCGACATCATATCTTAAATCCACATACTCAACGTCATTTATATCCAGTCCTGAATGTTTAAATGAGCGTATGAATCTTTTTAATCTTTCAATTCCATCTTTCTGACCACGCCCTAAAATAAGCTTGGTTCCATTATCAAGTGTTATTGTATAACAACGGACATTATCAAGATATAACTCAATCATCTGATATGGGGAGTCCGTCATAACTCTGATAAAAGATACTGCACTGTCATATACATCTGTGCACAGATTGTCTCTGTAGGCACCAAGTTTTACCAGAGGAAGAGCAAAGTTCGACATGTCCGGATAAAAAATGCTTCTGGTCTTAGCATCATAGATACCGTTGTCATTCCAGTAAGCAGCAGGAACATGTTCAATCACAGAAAGAATCAGAGTGTCAGGCATTTTCTTCTGAATTGCAACCTGAGCAATCCAAGGCTCCTTCAAAAGCTCCTGCTTTAGAACCTTGACATCTAAAGTTGCAATGTTCTGTCCGGCACACACTCTTCCTGTGATATCAGCTATCTTCTTTTTGGTCAGATTTTTGAAAACTCCGTCAATCTGTACTGCCTTTACAGGGAGTGCATTTGACTGAGAAAGAAAGTGCTTGATTAAGAGATCACCTTTAACAACAAGACCCAGCAGAAGCATCACAAAAATGATGCCTGCGATAAAATAACCGCGGCTGTGTCTTTTTTTAGACATGGTGTTCCTTAAACTTTTTCAAACAGTGTAGAAAGATTTCTTGCAACCTGAACTACGTTACCTGCACCCTGTGTCAGCAGTAGAGCTCCATCATCCAGAAGATTCTCCAGAAGCTCTGGAACCTCGTTTACAGACTCTACAAAGTGAGGCTCAATCTTGCCCTTTAATCTGATGGACATGCACAGATGTCTGCCGTCAGCACCGGCGATTGGTTCTTCACCTGCAGGATAAACATCAACCAGCACCAGCTTGTCTACCAGCTGAAGCACTCTTACGAAGTCCTCATAGCAGTCACGGGTTCTGGTATAACGATGAGGCTGGAATACCATAACCAGCTCTTTATCAGGATATGCAAGTCTTGCAGCCTTGATGGTTGCTTCAACCTCAGTTGGATGATGTCCGTAATCATCCACAAGAGTAATAACCTTACCAGACTTGGTCTTGAAGTTACCGTAATTCTGGAATCTGCGTCCAACACCCTTGAAGTTCTTTAGGGCTTCAACGATTACAGACTCTTCAATACCGGCCTCAACAGCAACTGCAACTGCAGCAGCTGCATTCTTAGCCATGTGAATACCTGGAACAGGAAGTTCAATGCTTAGAGGAGCATGCTCTTTTCTTACAACCTTGAACTCACTTCTTGGGCCAACTTCCTTGAAGTCAACAACTCTGAAATCAGCCTTCTCAGATTCACCATAGGTAACCACGGTACGACCGATCTTAGGAATGATTTCCTTAACGTTAGGATCATCCAGGCAGACTACGGCAACACCGTAGAATGGAAGATTGTGCAGGAATTCAACGAAGGTCTTCTTCAGACAGTTGAAATCACCGCCATAGGTATCAAGATGATCTGGCTCAATGTTGGTTACAACGGTCATCATTGGCAGCAGATGCAGGAATGATGCATCAGACTCGTCAGCCTCTGCAATCAGATAGTTTCCGGTTCCTAATCTTGCGTTGGTGCCGGCACTGTTTAACAGACCGCCAATCACAAAGGTAGGATCAAGCTTAGCCTGAGCAAAAATTGAAGCAATCAGAGAGGTAGTTGTGGTTTTACCGTGAGTACCTGAAATTGCGATGCCGTTTCTATAACGCATCAGCTCACCTAACATCTCTGCACGACGAACTACAGGAATATGAAGCTCTCTTGCTCTATGAATCTCTGGATTATCCTCATGAATAGCAGAGGATACAACAACTACTGATGAGCCGTTAACATTGTCTGCAGCATGACCGATGAATACGGTAATGCCCAGTTTTTCCAATCTTTCTGTTACTTTTGACTTAGCGATATCAGAACCTGAAATGGTATAACCACGATTCAGAAGAACTTCTGCAATACCGCACATACCGGCACCACCGATGCCGATGAAATGGATCCTCTTTACTTTATGCATCAGAGGAACTGAATGAATATTATTGGTTGTTGTCATTTTATCTTTGTTTATTTTTGTTTCTTGTTTATTTTAATTCTTTACTACGCTATCAATGATGGCGACAGCCTTTTCAGTTGAATCAATGCTTGCCGCATTTCTTGCTGCATCAGACATAGCCTTTAATTTAGCTCTATGCTCAATTAAATCCTTTATTGTCTCATATAACTTATCAGCTGATAAATCCTTTTGAGCAAATACAAAAGCTGCGCCGGCATCTTTTAGGAACTGGGCATTCTTTGTCTGATGATCGTCAACTGCAGTTGGCAGAGGAACAAATATAGCAGGCAGTGATGCAGTACAGGTTTCTGCTACAGTCAGAGCACCGGCTCTGCAGATGATAAGGTCTGTATTTCTGTATAAAGCATTCATATCATCGATAAAGTCTGTTGCCTCATAGTCAAAAACAGCACCTTCATACAGTTTCTTGACAGCTTCACTGTTGCCCTTTCCGCACTGATGAACAACCTTGATTGAGTTTTCAGAAAACTTCTTAAGTGCAACAGGAACAAGCTCGTTTAAAGCTTTTGCTCCAAGAGAACCACCTACAATAGAGATTCTGATTTTACCTGAGGTGTAGTCACGAGGAAGATCATGAAGTTCAATAATCTCCTTGCGAACAGGGTTTCCAACAACAGTAACCTTATCTCCGGTAAATGCACCAGGGAAGCCAAGCATTACAGAGGATGCAACCTTGAATAAAAGCTTGTTGGTCATTCCGGCTGCAGCATTCTGCTCATGCAGAACCACAGGAATTCTCTGAAGATATGCTGCAAGTCCGCCTGGACCTGATGCGTATCCGCCCATGCCTAAAACCACATCAGGCTTGAATTCTTTTATAACAGCGCGAGCCTGAAGAACAGCCTTCATAATCATGAAAGGAGCTCCGACTAAACGCTTAAGTCCGTTACGTCTGATTCCCTTTACATCAATGTATCTGATATCAAAACCATGCTTTGGAACCAGCTGCTCTTCCATTCTGCCACGGGTTCCTAGCCATAAAATCTGAGCACCTTCTTCCTGCATCTTCTTGGCAATCGCAATTGCAGGGAAAACATGGCCGCCAGTGCCGCCAGCCATAACTAATACTTTTTTAGCTTTCATTTTCGTGCTTAAAAAATCTATCTTTTCTTTGAAATAACCTTGTTACGCCATTCGTAGTCAATTCTTAACAGAATTCCGATAGCAGTACAGAATACCATCAGAGATGAACCACCATAACTGATAAAAGGCAGAGTCAAACCTTTTGTTGGCAGCCCGCCTGAGGCAGCTCCAATGTTAATGAAGGTCTGAAGAGCAATCCAAGCTCCGATTCCAACTGCAACATATCCCTGATAAATGGCATCCTCTTTCAGGATCTTAAAACCAAGGGATATGGCTTTATAAACTATTACAAACTCCAGCAGAATAAGAACACACATTCCTATAAAGCCGAACTCCTCACCGAAAATTGCGGTTACAAAGTCAGTGTGAGCCTCAGGCAGGTATCCTAACTTCTGATAGGAATTACCAAGTCCTTCGCCTGTTATTCCGCCTCTACCATATGCCATTAAAGACTGTGTCAGCTGATATCCTGAACCGAACTCATCTGACCAGGGGTCAAGAAATGAGGTAACACGTCTTGCTCTGTATGGAGAGAATTTAATCAGCAGAATACAGATAATCCCCATAATGACGCCGACCACGATGTACTTTAAAAGTCCAACGCCTGCCACGAACATGATGGCAAAGGTAATTACGGCCAGAACAAAGAAAGAGCCCATATCCGGCTGCAACAACAGCAGGATAGTCATAATTGCCAGAAAAACAATCGGTCTTAAAAAGCCCTGAATGGTTTTGGAAATAGCCTCAATCTTTCTGCTTACATAATCTGAAAAATACAGAATCCAGATAAGCTTTAGAATCTCAGCAGGCTGCAGATTCATCACACCAAGGTTCAGCCAGCGCTTTGCACCGTTGATTTCTCGTCCCACAATCAGAACCAGAATCATCAGACACAGAACAAAGAACAGGCATACAAGAGAGCGTTTTTTCCAGAACGCTGTTGGTGTCATGGTAGCAATAAGTGCACAGAAAAGAGCAATGCCAATACCAAAAAGGTGACGCTTAGTCTGATACAGAGAGTCGCCATATTTCATGGTTGACTCCATAATGGAAGCAGAACTAATAATCACAATTCCAAGAGCCAGCAGAATTACTGTTGTGATCAGAAGAATTCTGTCATAGCCAGGATTGCCCTTTCCGAATAAATGCATTTACTACTCTTGAAGTTTACCTACCAGCTCTACAAAAATCTGGCCACGATCCTCAAATCCTTTGAACTGGTCAAATGAAGCACAGGCTGGTGATAGCAGTACCGCCTGACCGTCCTTTGCCATTTCATAGGCTCTGTTTAAACCTTCTTCCATGGTTTCAACATCAAAACAGAGTTCTGAGTTTAAATCCAGAAGCTTCTGCTTATCCTTACCAAAGCAGAACACTGCCTTTACTTCATTACCAATGTACTTCTTCAGCGGAGTAAAATCCTGTCCTTTTCCAAGTCCACCGGCCAGAAGGATAATACCCTTGCTGTGAATATCACGTAAGCCAACAATTGCGGCTTCGGAAGATGCTACATTAGTTGCCTTAGAATCGTTGTAGTAACAAACTTTTTTAATTGTTTTTACCAGCTGACAGCGATGTGGAAGTCCGGTAAAGCGACGCAGAGCCTTTATCTGAGAATTCTTTGAAACATTCACACACTCAGTTAAGGCAAGACATGCAAGTGCATTCAGATAATTGTGAACGCCGTAGATACGCAGCTCATTGACGTTGATGATTCTAACCATGTTCTTGGTCAGATAGATTCCGTCACGGGCTCTTTCGATTCCATAGGTACCTTTGTTATCAAGACCGAATGAAATGATGTTGTATTTCTTCAGATCTGACTCATTAGGATAGGTACGAGGATCTTCACGATTAACAATTACGTTCTTGCAGTTCTTGAAGATTGCCTTTTTAGCAAGAGCGTATTCTTCGATATCACCATGATATCTGTCCAGGTGATCCTCTGAAACATTTAGGATTGTACATGCTGCAAGCTTTAATGACTTGGTGGTTTCAAGCTCGAAACTTGAAAGCTCAAGAACATAAAGCTCAACATCATCTGACAGGATGTCAAATACAGGTACACCGATATTTGCACCGACAGCAACCTTGATTCCAGCTGTATCAGCCATAAATCCGGTTAAAGCGGTCACAGTTGATTTTCCGTTTGAACCCGTAATACCTACAATAGGAGCCTTAGCCTCTCTTGCAAAAAGTTCAATATCACCGACAACTTCAACACCGGCGGCAATTACCTTTGCAATTTCCTCATCATAGATACTTAAACCTGGGCTTATGACCACCATATCATATTCAACCAGAACATCAGCACTGATAGGTCCTAATCTCAGGTCTATTCCAGTTGGCAAATCCCCCACGTGTGGAGGATTGTGTCTGGTATCAAAAACAGTCAGAACCTTGAGGTCATGTTTGATTAAATATTTAATAGCTGAAATATTTGAAATACCTAACCCGATAACAGCTATTTTCTTTCCATCTAAATTTTTATTCATTTTTTTTTAATTATCTTAGTTTCAAGGTGATAATACCGATTAACACCAGCACGATGGTAATAATCCAGAAACGGGCCATAACACGAGGCTCTGGCCAGCCGCCTTTTTCAAAATGATGGTGAATAGGAGCCATTCTGAAAATTCTGCGGCCTCTCCACTTGTATGAACCAACCTGCAGAATAACACTCACTGTTTCAAGAACGAAGATACCACCCATGATGAAAAGCAGGAATTCCTGTCTGATAAGGATGGCGATAATACCTAAAACAGCGCCTAATGATAATGATCCAACGTCACCCATGAATACCTGTACAGGGTATGAGTTGAACCATAGGAAACCTAAACCGGCACCGATAATTGCGGTACAGGCAATTGTAATCTCTGATGCCTTTGGAACATATGGAATATACAGATAGCTTGCAAAGTTTGAATTTGAAGTTACCCATGCAACAAAGGCAAGACCTGAAGCTACAGTGATGGTGGTGATAATTGCAAGACCATCAAGGCCGTCTGTCAGATTAACTGCATTTGAAGAACCGGTCAGAACAAAGTAAGCCAGAGGAATAATCAGAAAGCCTAAATCAGGCATAAAATCTTTGAAGAAAGGGACTACCAGAGTTGTTTCTGCTGGGGTTGATGATGAACCGTAAATACAGCATGCTAAGGTAATTGCACATGCAGACTGCCAGAAATACTTGTATTTTGCACGAAGACCATGAGGATCGTGACGAACAACCTTCAGGAAGTCATCAGCAAAACCGATGCATGAATAGCAGATTAGAGTAGCAAGGGTATACCATACGTAAACATTATCAAGCTTACACCATAACAGCATTGAAATGGCTATAGAACCTACAATCAGAATACCGCCCATGGTTGGGGTGCCATTCTTTTTCAGGTGAGATTCCGGACCATCATTTCTCACAACCTGACCAAAATGCAGAAGCTGCAGTTTCTTGATTACGAAAGAACCAAAAAACAGAGAAATGAATAAGGCTGTGAAAAGTGAAAGCACAGCTCTGAATGTCAGATACTCAAAAACACGAAATGATGAGATATACTGACTAATGTAATCTGATAAATAAACTATCATTTATTGGGCCCCTAGAGCGATAAGTTCTTTGGTAATTTCTTCCATATGCATTGAGTGAGAGCCTTTAACTAAAAAGCTTGTATATGGGTGATTGTTAATTACGGTGCGTGCATATTGTACGAGATCTGCGTGACAATTAAAATGTTTTGCTTTAATTCCTGCTTTTTTGCATGTGTACTCAGTCAGAGGTCCAACACATAAAAGTTCGTCAACCAGAGATGACGCATGTTCTCCTACACTTTAATGAAGTTCAACGGCTGCATCACCAAGCTCGCCCATGTCACCAAAAATCATTACCCTATGGCCTGACTGCAGATTCAGTGTGTCAATTGCAGCAATCACAGCGTTATAACTTGCATTGTAG
>JAGDBH010000131.1 GCA_017959135.1 Succinivibrio sp.
ATACGGAAGAAGAGCTTCTTGATAAAGCAATCGAACAGGCAAAAGATAAACTCTACGGAGAAATTCTTCCTCTAAAAGAACTTAACAGCATGGCTGTAGTTATCAATGCCGAAGACAAAGCTGTTGCACAATGGAGAATAGTGAATTAAGCCTATAGTTACTTTTTCTTCGCACAAAAAAGAGAATTTAACTGCAATTTTTTAGTGCAAATTAAAATTTTTTTTGGTTAATATAAAATTCACATTTACTTTTACAGAAAATTGTTTAATATAAAAACATAGAGTGTTTTTGGAAGAGATAAAAATGACACATTCAGTACAGATTACATTTAAGGCATCATGGTGGCACCTCGCAACGTAGCGGGGATTTTGTGTTTGTACTTACAAAAGATTTAGATGAAAGACCCGCAAATAAAATTGCGGGTTTTTTCGTATATACAGTTTGATATTCACATTTGGAGTCTGATTATGAACGCATTACTAGAGAAACTATATGCAAAAGAAGATCTTTCTTTTACAGAGACAAATTTAATCTTCAAGGATATCTTTGCAGGTAAACTTGATCCGATTGTATTCGGTTCTCTTTTAACCTCTCTGAAGATGAACGGTTATACAGCTGACGAAATCGGCGGTGCAGCAACAGCAATGATTGATTCAGCTCTTCCATTCGAGCGTGAACGCAGTATTGATACCGGTGAAATCGTTGGTACCGGCGGTGACCGCTTAAAGACAATCAACATTTCAACCATTTCCGCCTTTGTATGTGCAACCTTAGGACTGCATGTGGCAAAGCATGGTAATACAGCAGTTTCATCAAAATCAGGTGCTTCAGATGTTCTAACTGAGCTTGGCTATAACATCCGTGCCGAAGCAGATATCACCAGAAAATGTCTTGAAGAGGAAGGCTTCGCATTCTTCTTTGCACAGAAATACCACACCGGCATGAAGTACGCAGCTCCAGTCCGCAAGGCATTAGGCACCTCAACCATCTTCAATATTCTTGGACCTCTAACCAACCCAGCACGTGTCAACTACGAGCTATTAGGCTGCTATGACGTAAATCTTCTGGAAACTCTTGCCAGAAGTCTGAAGCTTACCGGTGTACAGAGAGCCATGGTAATCAACGGCAATGGCATGGATGAGATTTCAATCTTCGGTGAGACTCACGTATCAGAGCTTAAAAAGGACGGTTCTATTAAGAACTATGTTCTGACCAATGACGATTTCGGTATCAAGGGCAACTACAGACAGGAAGACCTTTTAGGCGGTACACCTGAGGAGAATGCGCGCTCAGCCCGTGCTGTTCTGGAAGGTAAAGGCACTGATGCTCACAACGCGGTAGTTGCAGCCAACGAATCTGCAATGCTTTATCTTGCTGAGAAGGTAAACAACTTCAAGGACGGTTATGAAATGGCCTATGACGCAATCCGTTCAGGACGTGCCATTGAGAAGATGGAAACCATTACCAGACTTTCAAACTCATAATTAAGGATAAAAGATGCTACACACAGAACCACTGACAAGTCAGGCTAAAGCTTATCCTTGTCTTAACTACAGTGAAATAGAGGGTACCGTACTTGCAACCATCATTAACCGCAAGGTTGAGGATGTAAAGGAGATTAAGGTTACAGGAGAGCGTACTCTACCACGGGTATCCTTTAAGGATGCCTTAAGTGCCGAGGGCAGAAACTTTATCCTAGAGTGCAAGCAGTCATCCCCTACCTTAGGTGATTTCTGCAAGGATTTTGATCTTGATAAGCTTATAAACTGCTATGAAAAACATGCCAGTGCGATTTCTGTTCTGTGTGAAAAGCATTTCTTCAAAGGCTCTTTAGAATATCTTAAGTTTGTAAAGGAAAGAACATCTCTTCCTGTTCTTTGCAAGGACTTTATCATCTGCCGTGAACAGCTTGATGAGGCTTATACTGCAGGTGCCGATGCCGTACTTTTAATGCTGAGCGTACTATCAAAGGAGAAATATGAGGACCTTTACAGCTATGCCCATAAGCTTGGACTTGATGTTTTAACCGAAGTTGACAGCAGAGACGATGCCCTTTACTGCAGGGAACATAAAATTGAGATTGTAGGTATCAACAACCGTGATTTAAGAACTCTAAAAATCGATCTTAACAACGCAAGAGAGCTTGCAGCCTTATTTGACAGCTCTGTCAGAGTTGTCTCAGAGTCAGGTATCAATAAGCACAGTGATTTAACCTCCCTAAAGCCAATCAGCAATTTCCTAATCGGCTCCGCTCTAACCGGAGATAATGATGTAGAGTTCAAGGCAAAATCCATGCTCTACGGTTTAAACAAGGTCTGCGGACTTACCACAAAAGAAGCAGTTGAGTGCTGTGCACAGAACAACGTAAGTATCGGCGGTCTTATCTTTGCTGAAAAATCACCTAGCTACGTAAACCTTGATAAGGCAA
>JAGDBH010000132.1 GCA_017959135.1 Succinivibrio sp.
GCACTCCGCCACCAGATCCGTGTACTCCTCCATGGTCATGGAGCGGTAATTAAGTGCGCTTCCTGATGATTCGATGTCGTATGCAGAATCATCCTGAGCTGTGTTAAGCTCTTCATATATCTTTGTGCCCATTAGAGTCTTTAGTTCTTCATACATCTTTGTACCTTTTAGGACTTGAAGATTCTGAAGTTTGATTCCATCCAGGGTCGGTTTAAGGCCTGTCAAGAATCTTACTGTTTCCAGCATGTCCTCTTTGGATTCGCCGGGAAGTCCAAGTATTACATGAACGATCACTGTAATGCCTGCATTCTTAAGCCGATAGTAAGTATCTTCGAAGGTCTTTAGCTTATATCCTCTGTTGATTCTCCTGGCTGTTTCCTCGTGGATTGTCTGAAGTCCCAGCTCAATCCAGACAGGTTTGATCGTATTCAGTTCTTTTAGCATATCAAGGATATTGTCATCTATGCAATCAGGTCTTGTTCCGATTGACAAAGCAACAATCTCTTCCCGGGATATGGTTCGGTGGTACAGCTCTGAGAGTCTTTTTACATCGCCGTAAGTATTGGTATATGACTGGAAGTATGCGATAAACTTCTTCGCATCAGTCTTTTTCTGAATTACTTTTTTGGCAAATTCTATCTGAGCATCGATGTCAGGTAAATTTTTATCTGCTTGCATGTTTCCTGCCGCAAATTCCCCTGAGCCGCCTTCAGAGCAGAAGGTACAGCCGCCGGTAAGTCTCACCATGCAGTCATTGGGGGTTCCTATATCAGATGCTGCTATATTTGATTTTAATGTACCAATATCTACTATATTCGATTTCTTTGTATTGGACTCTGCTATGTAGGAATCTACTACTTTTGAATCTACTATATGATATTCATCACTTTTTATATCATAATAAATGCTCCCATCTCTGTTGGGACAGGTACATCCCGAAGAGAGTGAGAGTCTGTATACTTTCTCGCCGTATTCCTTTTTCAGATAATCAGATAATCTAATTGGCATAGCCTAATAATCTTAACATTTTTAATGATTAATGGACAGATTATTATATCCAAATTTATTTTATCTCGCTTTCCCTGTTAATTCTTCTGTTTTTCTTGCCTGATAGTTCTTCTGTTCTTTACTTACCTGATAGTTCTTCTGGGATTATATTTAGCAGTTTTTTGATTTATTGGTACATTTCACTGCTGAAAGTATTATATTCCTTTATTTTGGCAGTGATTCTTGAGGCTTATTCTCTGCTGCAATTAGCTGTTTCCGTTTTCTTGGCAGTGACTTTTTATGCCAGTTCTCTGCCAAGATTTCTGTTTTTCGTCTTGTTGGCAGGTATTTTAGAGGTATTTTACACACTTCATAACTGCTGTGATTTTGAATAATCCAATTTTTAGCAGATACATACCCATAAAATGGACTGCCAAAAACTCGATTATCCTCATATACAGCAGTAAAATCCGCTCAAAGTGCACTGCCAAAAATCGGATTACTCTCTTATACAGCAGTAAAGTCCACGTAAATCGCACTGCCTAAAAAGGTGATATCTACGAGTCCAGCAGTTAGAAATCATTAACCTAACTATACATTTAATTGAGCAAGTATAGTGACCATTTAATCTAATTCTCAGGTAATTGCGCCACACTCAGGTGACCACGCTCGGGTTACTTTGA
>JAGDBH010000133.1 GCA_017959135.1 Succinivibrio sp.
ACTTGCCGGTATCCTTGTCTATCAGCCGGCATCCTTTACATTAAATTCACTTCTGTCTAGATTCTTTGATTGTTCTATCTTCCCGTTAGGCGCAGGGGTCTGGGAGAACTTCATTGTCTTTGTTGTTCTTCCTCTGGCAACCTTTAATTTTATCGGCTCAGTCGGCTCCACTATATGGCTTTCAAAGCTAATACGCAGATTAGCCTCAGAGGATATTCTTGAGAAAAGATCATTCAGGCATTATCTTGTGGTATCTATTCTTGAGTGGTGCGGGATTTTATTTATTACTGCAGGTCTGATTGTGGTAATGAGATATTATTCTTAATATTCAATGCATAAGATAGCATTTACTTGAGTTTTCTTGCGGTGACCACAATAATTTAACTATACACATTATAAAGAAAACATCATGACCTCTATTATTCAGTTTATAAAACTTCTTGTCAGCGGAAACACTTTACAGGGCATCAGGGCTAGAACCATTCTGTCTGTTCTTGTTACTCTTTCTGTGCTTGTCTTTGAGGTTGTCGTATACACCATATACTGGGATGAGATCCCAGATATGATTCTTTTTGATTATGATCTCAACGGTGTTCCTAATGATATCTGCGAGAAGGATATGATCTGGTACAACCTGCTGATTCAGATAGTAATCTGTATTCTGCTGTTTGTTTTAAAACCTCTTGTCTGCAGACTTAAGATGGTCCGTAATCTTATGTATGACAGCGACAATAAACCGATTCCACTTGTGAATAAGCGCTTCTCTCTGTTTACATGGGAACTTGCTATGCTATTTGTAACAACAGAGCAGGGCTATGTTTTCGATCTTGTGGATATTGTTGAAAGTCCGATGTGTGATGATATTGTGACGGCGATATTCCTGTTCTGGCTGATAGTTCTCATCTTAGAATTTCGCTCGGATATCAGAAAAATAAGGTCTGAGCGCGCAGAATCTGAGATTGGAAAGGAAATAGAATAACTATCTAAGAGAGCAGGAATTTATGCTGCGATTGGTAACACAAATTCCTGCTCACTCAGAGCAAAGTTCTTCTTATGCTTTAGATATCCTTTTTTAGCCTTGACCTTACGGTCCTCAAAGACCTTTGGTACGCAGAAATCCTGAACGTGCATCTGCACGAAATTCCTCTGTTTAATTTTCTTTTTGGTCATATTATTACCTCGTTAAAAGTGTTAAAAACTGTTTACCTAATAGCACGTAGATTCTATCACAGCGTCTCTTTGATGGACTAAGTATAGTACAGCATCGTTCCAGATTTTGACTGGTTTACTTCTGAAGTGCTATTCCAATTAAACGAGTAGCCTGATCTGCCATAAATAAAGGGATATTTAATACATCATCATCCATTTTAAGATTATTCATAGAGAAACGAACTCTGATTTTGGTCTGATCCTTAAATGTTTCGGTATATTTCTGAAGACTGCGGCTTCTGATATTGGTATCAGACTTTACTTCTACTGGAATAATATCGTTCTCTCTCTGTATTACGAAATCAACCTCATATGAGGGATTAATTCTTGACCAGTAATGTGGTGCAGCATCTAATTGAGGAATTAGAGACTGAAGTATGAAATTCTCTGTAAGTGCTCCTTTGAATTCTGTAAATAGTCTGTTTCCTTCGCGGAATGCGGAAGGATCAAGTTTTGCCAGTCGTCTTAAAATTCCGACGTCTGATAAATAGAGTTTAAATGAACCAAGATCCTCATATCCTGCCAGAGGAAGTCCTGGAGCTGTAATTCTATAGGTTTTATATACAACAGCAGCGTTAACAAGCCATTCAAGAGCATCTTCAAATTCTCGTGCTCTTGCACCTTCCTTGACTGCTTTGTACATAAATTTCTTATTTTCTTTTGCCAGCTGTGATGGAACGGAGTTCCAGATTCTGGTTATTTTAGGGAATTGTGTGGTATCTGGATGTTTTTGAAAGTCCCTTTCATATGAGTTGATTATGTTAATCAGTGTAGACTGAATCTGACCTACAGATTGTGTCTCTACCCACTGTTTAACTACTTCCGGCATTCCTCCTGTAACAAAATACATTTTCAGTTTTTCTGATAAAGGATTGAAAAATGCTTCTGGAATTGGTGCTATTTCATCTAACTGGTTAAGATAACCTGCCAGGTTATCACTGCCTGTTGCCATTAGAAATTCCTGAAAGTTCAATGGATAAACTGACAGAAAATCAACTTTACCTACAGGAAATGAAGATGGTTTTGCAAGAGAGATTCCAAGTAGAGAGCCCGCACATGCAACATGATATTCTGGGGCATTTTCGCAGAAGTATTTAAGCGAATTGATAACTTCAGGACAATCCTGTATTTCATCAAAAATCAGAAGTGTTTTTTCAGGCTGGATATCCTGTCCACTGGCCATTGCCAGATTTGGAATGATTCGTTTTACGTCTTTTGTATTGCTGAAGAATTCCCTGTATTCAGGGTATTCGTCGAAGTTGAAGTATG
>JAGDBH010000134.1 GCA_017959135.1 Succinivibrio sp.
AACAGGTGTTAGCCTTCAGGTTGGAGCAGAGACAGGTCAGTATATTACCTTCTCTATCAAAGCTATGAGCGCTACTGCTCTTGGCCTTACAGCAGGACAGAGTGCTTCAACTGCTGCAAAAGCTGGAGCACTTAACACAGCAGTTAAGGCAGCTCTTAAGTCAGTATCTGAGCAGAGATCAAATCTTGGTGCTATCCAGAACAGACTTGATCACACAATCAATAACCTTGATAACGTTGTTGAGAATACAACTGCAGCAGAGAGCCAGATCCGTGATACAGATATGGCTACTGAGATGGTTAAGTACGCTAACAACAACATCCTTACACAGGCAGGTCAGGCAATGCTTGCATCAGCTAACCAGTCTAACCAGGGTGTTCTGTCATTACTTGGCTAATCATTGTAAACTATCCATATTTAGAGCCGGCAGAAATGCCGGCTCTATTACTTTGCAAAAAAATCATATTTGATCCTTATAAAAGTTTTGTCTATTCTCAGTCTTTTGACACAAATAATGTGTCAATCATTACTTCATTTTTTGAAAAGATCTCGCATCCGGATCTTAATCTTTGACTTCATTAATATGATCTGACACAGTTTTTATAAAAAACATACAAGCTAAAAATGGCTTAAATTCGCGGTTTTGAGGTGTTTAAAGAGTATAAAAATACAAAAAAATAAAAAAATATTGAAAAAAGGGTTAAGTTTAAAACCCCTCTGTCGATATATAAAGTGACTGGAAGAAATACTTATCGCAGACATGACAATACCCACACAATTGTCTGGCTGCAGACACTAATTACCAAAGTTGAGGTAGGTGTGAACCTTGAACCTAGGTAATAAACTTTTTAATAATTTATTAGCTTAGGTTGCAAAGGACGCGGCCAACGATTTCAAGGAGGATAAAGATATGGTAGTACAGCATAATTTAACAGCAATTAACACAAACAGAATGTTAGGTCTTACAACAAACGCTCAGGCACCATCAACAGATAAGTTGTCATCCGGTTACAAGATCAACCGTGCAGCAGATGATGCAGCAGGCCTTTCAATCAGTGAGAAGATGAGACGTCAGGTTAGAGGTCTTACACAGGCTTCAGCAAATGCAGAAGACGGTATCTCAATGGTACAGACGGCAGAAGGTGCTCTTAACGAAGTTCAGGATATGCTTCAGCGTATGAACGAGCTGGCAGTAAAGGCAGAGAACGGAACTCTTACAACAGATGACCGTAATTATATCAACGCCGAGGTTACTCAGCTTAAGAGCGAGATCTCTCGTGTTGCTTCAACAACAACATTCAACGAGAAGAACCTCTTAAACGGCCAGTGCTCAACAGGTGTCAGCCTTCAGGTTGGTGCAGAGACACAGCAGTACATTACTTTCTCAATTGCAGCAATGAGCGCTACATCTCTCGGAATAGACGATGAGTCTGCTTCAACAGCTACAAAGGCTGGACTTCTTAACTCAGCTGTTAAGACAGCACTTCAGAATGTATCTGCACAGAGATCTTCACTTGGTGCTATCCAGAACAGACTTGACCACACTATCAAGAATCTGGATAACGTAGTTGAGAATACAACAGCAGCAGAGAGCCAGATCCGTGATACAGATATGGCAACTGAAATGGTTAGATACGCTAACAACAACGTACTTACCCAGGCAGGTCAGTCAATGCTTGCTCAGGCTAATCAGTCTAACCAGGGTGTTCTCTCACTTCTTCAGTAATATTAAAAGCATAACAAAAGGGCTGACAGTTTGTCGGCCCTTTTTTACTTAGCGAGGAATCTTTATGGCGGCCACAAAAAAGGTATTGTTTATTGAGTGGGACAGTTTTGGAAACAGCGAGATCATAAGATCATTTAAGAAACTGGATCTTGAAACAGAAAATTATCGATTTGACAGAGATCATATAGATGCAAGGCTTGATGGCAACGAAACAGAAAAAATAGCAAAAAAGATCTTATCCGGAAATTATTTTTTTGTCTTTTCATTTAACTATTTCCCAATTGTGGCTATCGCCTGCAAGGCATGTAAAGTTCCATATATTTCCTGGACTTATGACTCTCCATTTGTCATGCTCTTTTCTGAGACAATTAATTACGAGACCAATTTTCCTTTTGTATTTGACAGAGGGGCTGTGGAGGAACTAAAGGCGGCAGGCCTTAATGCGGAATATCTTCCCATGGCAACAGATGACAGCGGCTTTGACAGCGCTATAAATAAAAACAAAAAAGATCATTATGAGGATATCGCCTTTGTGGGCTCCATGTACACAGAGGATGAAGACTCATTTATGTATAAAAAATACAGAGAGATCCCGGAGCATGCAAAGGGATTTTTAAAAGGGCTGGCAGAGGCACAAAAGAAGGTGTATGGTTACAACTTTGCAACCCAAGTCCTTAGAGAAAATCCCATGATCTTAGATGAGATCAGAAAGACTTGCCCGGTGTATGACGGGACAGATACCAGAGAGGATGCGGCCTGGACAGTATTTAATTACTTTTTGTCCAGAGACATTACGGCCATGGAGCGAAAGGAGATCATCGATCTCATATCTGAAAGGCATGAAGTGGCTCTTTATACCGGCGGAATTTATGCCAATAAATCGGCGAGAGTATATAAACCTGTAGGATATAATACAGAGGCTCCATCGATTTACAAAAACAGTAAGATCAACCTGAATATCACCCGAAAGAGCATAATCACCGGCATACCTCTAAGATGTTTTGATATAATGGGATCAGGCGGGTTCTTAATATCCAATTACCAAAGTGAGATCCCGGAATATTTCGAACCGGACAAAGATATTTGCCTTTATAGTGACTATGAGGAACTTGCGGAAAAAACAGATTTTTATCTGATACACGAGGAAATCAGGAAAAAAATCGCAGA
>JAGDBH010000135.1 GCA_017959135.1 Succinivibrio sp.
AGATCTTCTTCTCAATAAATACTAATCGTCAGTACAGACAGTTTTTCATGATGATTAAAGGAGAATATCGTTGTGTTCTTTTGGGAGATAACTCTAATGAGCCGCACCTAATTAAAATTATAGGATCATCTGAAAATCAGGTATGGTCTATTCGACTGAAAATGACAAATTGATTGAATAATGAAATTCATGAGATTGGATGATCTGTTACAATTGTCGTAATTAAGTACAGAAATAATATAACAACAAAGACGTAAGGTGACCCTGAACATGAAGGATACAATTGTATTTATCGCTCCCAATGCCAGAATTGCTGCTTTGGCACAGAGCGCGATTTCACAGATGAAACTTAATATCCCTGTAGTAGAGGCAATTGATTATCAGGCAGTTGATGCTTTAAGAGATTATCCTTCATGCAAGATTGCAATCGGTAGAGGCGGAACCGCAGATCTTCTCCGTACTGTAAAGGGCATTTCTGTAGCCTATTTGACAGCATCCTACTTTGATATCCAGAGAGGTATCAATGTCCTTATCAAAAAGAACTGCAAAAACATAAGTGTTATAAGTCAGTTCAATGTTATCGGTCTTACTCCTGCAGAGTTCAATATCGGTGATATTAAGGTAACTCTTAATCCCTGCAAGAATTACGACGACATTGTCTCCACAGTAAAACGCTGTGTAGAAAACGGCTCTGACGGTATTTTAGGCTGCGTGCTGGCAGTTGAAACCGCTAAGCACTTTGATGTAACTATTGAGCCTTTAGAAACAGATTTCTTCTCCATTAAAAAGGTTATCATGCAGGCTCAGGAAATGCTGGATAACCTGAACACCAGCCAGAAGAATTTTGAGTGTATGGAGTCGGTTTTAGATAACATTGATGAAGGTGTTATCTTCTTTGATTCAGACAACAAGCCTGCCATTTACAATGAATGCGCCAGTAAGCTGATGAGTCCTGCTTTGAAGGAAAACTGGTATGAAAATCTTGAGGAGCATATAAATACAGCCAGCAATGTTCCAAGAGTAGTTAATCTAAACCATAACAAGGTTCTGTTTCGTAATATTCCCTTATCTGGCAACAAACTTATCTCAGGCAAGAAGCTCAGTAACAACGTGGTAATCATGCAGGACAGTACCGCTATTGAGGAAACCGCCAAGAACATCAAGATCTCCACCTATGAGAAAGGACTCTTTGCCCGCAAGAGCTTCAAGGATATAAGATATGAATCTCTGGTGATGGCGGATGCGGTTTCTCTTGCCAAGCGTTTTTCCAACTCCGATTCTACTGTGATGATTTTCGGTGAAACCGGTGTGGGTAAGGAAGGCTTTGCCCAGAGTATTCACAACAATTCACCACGTTCATCAAAACCTTTCGTTTCGGTTAACTGCGCAACTCTGCCACAGGGTCTTGTGGCCTCCGAGCTATTCGGTTATGCAGAAGGCGCTTTTACAGGAGCTCGCAGCTCTGGTAAGAAAGGTTTATTTGAGATGGCTCAGGGCGGAACCATCTTCCTGGACGAGATTACCGAGATCCCTCTTGAGGTTCAGAGTCAGTTCCTGCGCGTGATTCAGGAGCGTGAGGTTATGCGTA
>JAGDBH010000136.1 GCA_017959135.1 Succinivibrio sp.
GATTGATATCAAGGCAGATCATGAAAAGTATATTAAAACACTGGACTGGGGAGTTAGACTGGTTCTGCTGCTGGGTATTCCTTCCATGTGCGGAATCATTTCCCTGTCAGAGCCTATCCTAAGAGTAATTTTCATGAGAGGAGCCTTTACACCAGAACACGTACACCTTTCATCAGCCTCACTTTTAGCCTCTGTTTCAGGCTTATGTGCAATCATGCTGGTAAGAGTAATTGTTCAGGGATTTGCAGCAATTCAGGATACCAAGACTCCTGTAAAATGCTCGCTGATAGCAATTATCTCAAATATAATCTTCAACCTATGTCTGGTATGGCCTTTAGGATATGTTGGTCTGGCTTTATCCACAGCTCTTGCTGCCTATGTAAATCTGTCACTGCTCCTGTTCTTCCTATATAAGAGAAAGATTTACACAGTATCATCAGGCACAATCCTCTTTATTCTAAAAGCATTATTTGCAGGAATTGCAATGGCCCTGGTAATTCACTTTACGGTACTGGACTTTAACAGCTGGGTCAGCATGTCTACACTAGAGTCTATCTTCTATCTAACAGGCTACGTAATATTAGGTGGAATAACCTACGTGGCCGTATGTCTTGCTCTTGGCATCAAGCCTAGAATGATCAGAATGTAATTCTTTGCGGAGGAAGCCTTAGCGGTATTCCTCCATTCTCAATTTATCTATTCTCAAAAAAAAAATCGACTAAAACTTAATTGTTCAAATTTTAATTACTGGTTGATTTAGCTAATTTTTTTATACACATGATAATTTTGTGCAATAAATAATCTGTTTTGTGCAAGGACATTTTTTTTCAGATGTCTATAATAGGCTCATAATAAACTAACAAAAACACAAAATATGTATGTATATTAAAATAATTAAACTAGTGAATAAGGAGAGTTTTCAGATAGATAAATAATTGGGGATATTTATGAAAACCTTCAGAGTAGATGCATCTGTTTATTACAGATCTCATTTTAAGAATATATACGATTCACCATATAAGACAGAAAAAGACAACCTTTTAAAATTCACCCCTAAAGATGAAGACAGACTGACTACAGCATTCAATCTTCTATGCGGATATCTGCCAGATGCACTTGCATCCTACATGCAGTTTGCAGCCAACGTTGATCCAGACATCTTCAACAATATGGCCACTCTCTCCGACGTCAACCTCTTTTCAAAAGTTAAATTCGAAAAGATTCAGGAGACAAAGCTAAACTGTATTTCCAGACTATCCTCATCTGATTCTGAGGAAATTGTCAATGATCTGCTTAAAGCATCTCTTTCTGTTGGAACTCTGACAGAGAATCTTATAAACAGAAAAAACACCAATCTGTTATGTGTAATTGAAAACCTGATGCAGATTAACATCTTTCCAAGCATTATTGGTCCTGCTGACGATGTGTCCAAAAGAAAGACACTGGCATATATGATGGTAAAACTAGGAAGTACAAAACACCTTATCCATAAGGTTACAGGTGTTGGTTCTAAAATCATCAAGGATCTGTGTAATATCACAACCTCTGACTACACAAGACCAATCAGAAAATACAAACTCGGTAATGATGAAAACTTTGGAATCAATCATCTTCTAAGAGTCTGCAACAATAAACAGGCAAGCAATCAGATCATGCTGATGATTTCCCTATATACCATCTGCTGCAGAATTCTACTGAACAAGCTGCCTACAGCAAATCACTTTGATCAGGAAGATATCGGCGACAGACTGTCAATTCCACTGGCAGTAGGTGTATACAAAACCTGCTATGACATGAGCAAAAACTTCAGCAGACTATACCCTGACAAGACGATTAATTCATTCGATTTTGTATTCTTTGACGACTTCTATAATGCCCTGGAAATATACACCAGCAAACAGGCAGAAGTTGTAGCATGCGAAGACTGCCATACTCCTTATCTGAACCTTTACGCAAAGAAAGGAACCAGAAAGACTGTCCTTGCAGCTAATGACGATGAAATATTTTCAGCAAGAAAACTTACCATCTGCCCTAACTGCAAATGCAGATTTGATTACAGTCTCTACGATTAGACTCCTAGAGAAAAAAATATGGACTGAGCTTGCAGTCCATATTTTAAGAATGATTCAGATCGTAGTATTAGTGAGCGTGACCATGACCTGACATATTATGCTCACTCATGACTGAGGTTGAAACAGCATTCTGTTCTGTAAGCATTCTATAGTCAGAATCCAGTCTTGGATCGGCCATGCCTGCAATCATAGCAACATGAGAAATCACCAGGAAACCAGCAAGAAGACCAACACGAATACCGCCCTGCAGTCTGCGTCCTAAGAATTCGCCAAAGAAATTAAAGGAAACAACACCTAAGGCAATCATGATAATTCCACCTAGGACATAGAAGCCAACAGCAATTTTATCAATCAGACCATACCAGCCTGAATTCTCAGATAGAGGGATAATAACCTCTCTGAAAATATACAGGTCAATCAGAAGAAATACTACTGCGCCAAGAATACATGAGACCTTATTTATAAGGCTTACAGTCTTTGAGGTTTCTTTTGAAAACAGAATAACCAGTTCAGTAATAGCAGCTGTTTCAGCTAAAACAACAGGTAATGCCATAAAGATTAGAAGGTTGGAGGTTGTAGTTAACAGCTCCATGTAATGTGTCATATACATAGATATAAAATCCTTGAAAATAGTCGATTAAATAATAATTAAAAAGTTAAAAAATAGTTAAGCGACCAGATCACAAGGAGGTCTTTGCAGAGTGTAAGACACAAAGGATTTATAGTTATCAGACTGAAGAAACAGTTCTTCAGATACACGATAGGAAGGCTGAACAATAGTAAGAGCATTTGTAACTGACAGACAGCAGGTCATACCAGATACGGAACAGCATGAACCGATACTCTGCTCCAGAGATGAAACTCTTACAACCTTATGGGAATGAAAATCATGTGACTTTTGTACTACTGTTGTTACGGTAGTATTGGATGCATGCTCACAGCTGTAGGCTCTAACGCTAAAGCCAAGCAGAAATAAAGCTAAAAGAGCAAGACTCAAAAATCTCATAATAACCCGAAAAAAAATAAAACTCGTAAAATTTTACAACAAAATAATCTTAAAAACTATCTGTTGAGAAAAAATTGCATTCTAAATTACTATCGAGATTTGTGATTACTCCGTTTTTTCTTGTCAGATTCCTTTTAAATATCGTAACCTTTTGAAATTTTAATAAAAATTTTGTTTGTCTTCGCACAATTATCAATAGGAGCGAATGATTTTGATTGCCTTTTACTTTATAGTTAAAAGTATGTAAACACTATAAAAATAAGGGGTTGTCTATGAGAAAATATACAAACATCTTAGTTGTTGCTGAACCTAAAAAAGATGTTCAAATAGCACTGAAAAGAGCTATAGATATAGCAAAATTCAATCCAAAGACAACTATCACCTATCTTAGAGTTGTATATGACTTCGCATACGATCTGCTCATTCTGAACAAGGTTAAAGAAAAGCCAATTCACGCAGATATAGAACAGACTCATATCGATCATTTGAATCAGATTATTGAAGAATACCGCGAACAGTCAAATTCCGAAGCAACAATTGTTCCTAAGGTTGTCGAAAACAGAGATGTCGGTGAAGCTGTTATAGATGAGATGAGAGCCGGTGACTATGATCTGATCATCAATGCTGCCAACAGTCACGGTTTACTGGATTCCATTATTTTCACACCTATTGACTGGTTTATTCTTCGTCATGCTGAAGTTCCGGTTATCATTGCCAAGAACAACGACTGGCAGCAGCCAGGAGGAAACATTGCGGTATGCGTTGATTTCACTCTGAATGAACATCTTCAGAGCAATGTGGCAATGCTTCGTGAAGCTCAGGTTCTTTCCAAGATTACAGGCGGCAGAATACATCTTATTAACTCCGCCCCTGTTTATATGCCTACAGTTATGCTTGAGGTTCCTCACTATTCTCCTGATCTTTATGAACAGGGAGTATTGGAAGAACATAGAAACAGAATGTATGAATTTGCAGACAAGCATCATATAGACAGACAGTACTGTCATATCGAGGAAGGTATGCCTGATGATGTTATTCCTGAAATCTGCGAAAAAATCAATGCAAAGGCAGTTCTAATCGGCTCAGCCGGACGTTCTGGTCTTGCAGCGGCTCTTATCGGAAATACCTGTGAAGAGATTGTTGATGACATTGATGCAGATCTGTTTGTACTGAACCGCAAGACCATTAAAAAGGAAAAAGAGAAAAATAAAGACTAACCAACTCTTTTCTATCAAAGAATTATTATTTTCTTTCAGCCTTACCACAAGTAAGGCTGTTTTTTTCTACCTAAAACGGTTAAAGCAGACTGCTTATAGTTTCAAATACCTTTGAGAGCTTTCTGGTATCAAGACAGGAATAGTTGATAACAAAGTTATGAGGCACAGCAGTATCTGTCATATAGTAGTCAGATAAAGGAGAGATTTTTATCTTTCTATCAAGCAGCTCATTCTTTATTTTCTCATCATCAATATCTGTCTTAAGTTTCATCAGAAAATGAAGACCAGATTCATTTTCAATCAGCTCTACTCTATCGTTAAGAGAACTCTTATACAGAAGTTCAATCACTTCTCTGCGTCTTCGCAGATAGTAGAGGCGCATTCTGTTGATATGCTTTTCAAAATAGCCTCTGCTGATAAACAGAGAAAGAGTGTACTGTTCAAAGTTCGAAACCGTACAGGAGTAGAACGATAATTCACGGTAGAAACGATTGGCAAGCTCAATCGGCAGAACCATATAACTGATACGGATAGTAGGAGTCAGAGTCTTGGAAAAGGTATTCATGTAAATCACCTTTTCACAGCCATCAATACTGAAGAGTGTAGGATGAATCTGACCGCTTAAACGAAATTCACTGTCATAATCATCCTCAATAATATATCTGTCTGAGGTTTCATTGGCCCAGCCTAAAATCTCATAACGGCGATCTGCTGGCATAGTGATTCCGGTTGGGAAATGATGATTAGGACTTATATGAACAATCTGAGCCTTTACTCTGTTGAGTTCCTCAACTGTTACTCCTTTTCTGTCTATGTTTGCATATACACAGTCTGCTCCATACTGAGAATAGATCGATTTCAGTTTTTTATAGCCAGGATTCTCAATGCAGTAATTACGGTTCGTACCTAAAAGCTGAATCAGAAGACCGTACAGATACTCAGTTCCCGCACCAACAATAATCTGATTGGGATCGATGAGCATTCCACGAAAAGCCTTAAGATGCTCTGCTATTGCCTCTCTTAATTCGTGAATACCGCCAGTTGGAGATGGAGTTAGGACTTCCCTGCTCTTTTGAGACATCACCTCTCTGGAAAGCTTGGACCATACAGAAAATGGAAAATTCTCAGGCTTGATATCATTGCTTGAAAGATTGATTTCACAGGCTTTTGCTACAGGAGGAAGTTTTATATCCAGAGAAATTCTGGTATCGGCGTGCAGTTTTCTAATGCCGCTCAGATTTGCAACGTAATAGCCTTTCTTACTTACAGAGTAAATATAGCCTTCACTCTGCAACTGGTTATATGCATTTTGAACTGTAATGGTACTGATCCCGTTGTTTCTTGCAAATGTTCTTTTTGAGGGAAGTTTCTCATCAGTCTTTAAAACACCGTTTGTAATGTCATTCTTAAGGTACTCATATATCTGTTCATACATTGGAACAGTATTGTTCTCAAATACATAGGTTAGCATAAATCACCTCAAATCTGACATCTAAAACATTATCATTCTGGAGATTTATATAATACCAGATAACTATATAATTTCTGATAAAGAAAAA
>JAGDBH010000137.1 GCA_017959135.1 Succinivibrio sp.
AGATATATCTCGAATCTGAGCTGAGGTTGTCATGTAGCTTACTTTTGTTTTTGAACAGGAAGTAAATACAAAATAACCGCCTACAAGAATCAGTGCAGATGCGATAATTGCATTTCTTTTGAGATTTCTTGAATTTTTTATGGATTTGAGAGCAATCATATGAAACCGTTATTTAACCGAAAAATGTGAGATAATGTCGCTGAATATATGGACAATCACTTAGTGCAAACTTAGCTACCATAATATATTATTCGATAGAATTAACTAACAAACTTTTTTTTGATTTTTGATTGTATTAACTAACTAATTTAAGGCAATTTATGACCGATTCATCTTCAAAAGCTGTAGTAAAACTCAATGCTGACAGACAGAAATCTCTACTGCGTCATCACCCTTGGGTTTTCTCCAAAGCAATTCAGTCTGTTACCGGTGATCCCAAAAACGGTGAGCCTGTAACCATAGTGGATGATAAGGAGAACTTTCTGGCATACGGTCTATACAGTCCACAATCTCAGATCCGTGTCAGAGCACTGTCATTTGATGAGAACACAAAAATCAGCGCAGAACTGATTCATGATCGTATAGTTCAGGCTAATCAGTTAAGAGCAAGAGTTTTTGCACGCGGCAATGACGGAGTTCGTCTGGTCTCATCAGAAGGAGATCTGCTGCCAGGTCTTATTGCCGACAAATACAACGAATACATTGTTATCTCAATTTCCTCCTGCGGTATGGAATATTACAAGGATGTAATCGTCTCAACTCTGCATGAGCTGTATCCAGAATGTTCCATCTATGAGAGATCAGATACCAAGTCAAGAAGCAAGGAAGGACTTGAGGAGCATAAAGGTGTAATTTTAGGAAAAGAGCCTGAAGATACCATTTATGTAAAGGAAGAAGGTCAGGTTTATATTCCTGTAGACATCAAGAACGGTCACAAGACCGGTGCTTATCTTGATCAGAGACTGAGCAGAATCAAGGTTGGTTCACTATCAAAGAACGCTTCTGTTCTAAACTGCTTCTCATATACCGGCGGTTTTGGCCTATGGGCGCTTAAGGGCGGAGCATCAAAGATAGAGAATGTTGATGTATCCGAGCATGCACTGAATGCCGCCAAGACAGGTGTTGCCTTCAACCATCTTGATCCAGGCCGCTGCAAGTTTTTAAAGAAAGACGTATTCGCCTACCTCCGTGAGCAGGTTGAAAAAGGTACCAAGTACGATCTTGTTGTGCTTGATCCTCCAAAGTTTGCCGAGTCTGCAGCAAATCTTAAGAAAGCCTGCAGAGGATATCAGGATATCAATCGTCTTGGTCTGATGCTGGTTAAGAAGGGAGGTCATCTTCTGACCTTCTCATGTTCAGGACTTGTTGATCCTGCCCTGTTCCAGAAGATTGTTGCCGATGCTGCTTTAGATGCTAAGGTTGACGGCAGAGTTGTAGGAACACTTCGTCAGGATGAGGATCATGTGGTATCACTGCCATGTCCTGAGACCTTCTACCTAAAAGGTCTTGATATCACAGTAATGTAGAAAAACAAAAAATAAGGAGTTTACCGTGATTGATTACAAGACAGTTTTCGTTTCTCCCTTCATGCAGAACTGCAGAATCTTCTACAATGAGGAAACCTTAGAGGCCTGTGTAATTGATCCGGGTGACAATGCTGACAGAATTATGGGAGAGCTTAAGAATAGAGATTTTACCCTTAAGGCTATCCTTATCACTCACATGCATCTTGATCATGTCGGCGGTATTCACGATCTGCTTTCTATGCAAAAGGTCCCTGTTTTTGGAAGTGCAATTGAAGACAGACCTTTATATGAGACACTTGATAATCAGGCAATTGCCTTTGGTCTTGATAAAACAGAGCTGTTCGATACTCAGTGGGTTACTGACGGTCAGATACTTGAACCAATTACAGGTCTAAAATTCAGAGTAATAACAACTCCAGGTCATACTCCAGGAGGAGTCTGCTACTATTGTGAAGAAAAGAAACTTCTTATTAGCGGAGATACTCTATTTGCGGGCTCAATCGGCAGAACCGACTTTCCTTTAGGCGATTTTGATGATCTGATTGATTCAATTAAAAACAAGCTTTACAAGCTTCCTCCTCAGACTGACGTACTGTCAGGTCACGGACCAAACAGTACCATCGCAGATGAGATTGAAGGAAATCCTTATACTGTCTGATTATTTAAACAGATCAGACAGCTCTTCTTTAGACAGAGGTTCTAAACCTCTGTACTTTCTTTCCTGATTGATCAGATTCTCTTCAACATCCTCAAGATCAATTCTCAGTAAATATCCCTTGGTATCCAGTGCTTCTTCAAGATCTTCAACCTTTACCTTAGGCAGTGATTTATGCTTTGATAAGGCAAACATCATTACAAACTCAGGTACTCCAAATGCATCAAGAAGACCTGCTGGTATATGGGCAAAGACATCCTTCTCTTTTAAATAAAGGTAACGTCCCTGCTTATTTCTGCTTTTGTATACAAATACCAGTCTATCTGCCATTTTTTTCATCCTAAAACCATTGCGTAAATCGATTTTTCTAGGCTATTTTAGCTCTTACCATCGTTAAAGAATAGCCAAGAAGATTTTTACC
>JAGDBH010000138.1 GCA_017959135.1 Succinivibrio sp.
AACCTTGTGCATGGTATTGCTTGCAATCAGGATAAAATCTGCACCTGCCTTCTCTAAAGAAACTGCTGCATCAGAAATGATCTGTCCTGCTTTTTCCCAGTCTCCTTTAGATCTGCATTCTTCGATTTCTGAGAAATTAACACTGTTTAAGATAATCTTTGCAGAATTATAACCGCCTAAATCCTTCTGAACTGTCTCGTTGATTATCTTGTAATAGGTTGCAGTACCTTCCCAGCTCATGCCGCCGATAAGACCAATGGTTTTCATTTTTATAATCTCCAAACGCTGCAGTCTCAATTATGAGGATATGTCATTTTTTCATTTGTGCAAATAAGATACTAGCACGGAAGCGTTAGGAGATAACTAGAGCTAATTATCAGATTTTTAAGAAGATCCTATGAATAAACAGGTCTTTGAGGCAGATCAATCTAATTGCTAAGTACTTGCAAAATTTTCTTATAAATAAAGAGAGTTGCTTTGACATCTGTGAGAGAATTATGCATTGATTCATTTTCTTCTGTAACAAATCCTAAAAATGAAGAAACTGAACCTAGATCATGTTTTTCAAGATGGGGCATGAGATTTTCAGTTTCGTATTTTCTGTAGAGATTGTGGACATCTTCTGAGTTTATCTCTAACTCATTGAACTGCTGGATGTTATTGGCAAGCATACGCAGATCGAACTTGGTGTTGTAACCTAGAACAAGCTCATACTCTCTAAAGAGCGAGATAATTTCTGCAGAATCTTCGGCGATATTAGGTTTGTCTGCTACAAATTCAGGTGAAATGTGATTAACCTTCTGCGCGTAGTACCATGAGGTATGATTAAGAGGACGGTAATATCTGTCCCATAGCACGTTGCCTAGACCATCAATTACAGATAACTGTAATATTTCATCAGTTTTTCCAAGACCTGTGGTTTCGGTATCAACGATTAAAATTCTGGATAAGTCTGTATGAATCAAAATTCACCTCTTAATACAATAATAGAATAAATATTATATCTAAAGACGAATAATTATTCAAAGTGAAATGAAGGTTTTCTTTACCTCGATTTAAATAGCAGCAGGAGTTTCGTTTTCAGAGTTATCGATTTCTCCCTGAGGCAGAGTCTTACAGTATTCCTCAACTAAAGCCACACGCTTTAGGAACATCTGCTCTCCGATGTCCTTACCTTTAAAGCCCTATGCCACAAATTCCTGTGCTTTGACCTCATTACAGATTTCAAACATCTTCATAAAGTAGCCAAGTCTCGGGAAAGGTCTGTTTTCAAATCCCTTGCGTCCGATAAAGTCACACTTGCAGCACTGAGCAAATGGAAGTACCCGCTGAGGCTTTCTCCAGGCATCAATGGCATTTAAAAGCTCAACAATCCCCACTGCTCCTCGACGGTAGAGGTTATGCATTACAGAGTGATTTAAAACCACAACCATGGCAAACTGCTCATAGTCTGATGGAACTCTTAAGCGTTCACAAAGAACTCTCAGCGGTTTCTCGCCTAATTTATCGTGAAGCTTGTGACAAGGCCATACTACAACAGGAGTCTCGCCTTTGCCGATGTCGTGGCAGAGCATTGCAAATCTGACTACAGGATCTTCAGTCTCAAGACTGATCTTCTCAAGAGTCATACAGGTATGAATTCCTGAGTCGATCTCTGGATGCCATCTTTTAGGACCAGGAATACCAAAGAGCTTGTCAATCTCGGGCAGTACTTCCTTGAGAGCTTCAACTTCTCTTAGAGCAAGAATAAACTTATGAGGTGACTTTGTTTTCAGAGCCTTTTCGAGCTCTATAAATATTCTTTCTGCTGTAAGTTCCGAGAGTTCCCCGCTGCGGGAGATTTTTCTCATTAGAGCTTTAGTTTCATCTGCGATAGTAAAACCAAGATGACTGAATTTCGCGTAGAATCTTGCAACTCGAAGGACTCTTAGAGGATCTTCTACAAAGGCATCTGATACATGTCTTAGAATTCTGTTTTTAATATCATCCATGCCATGATAAGGGTCAATGATATTTCCGTCCTCATCCATAGCCATGGCATTGATGGTAAGGTCACGACGCAGCAGATCCTCTTCTAGGGTAATGTTTTCATTGAAATCACAGTTAAAACCCAGATAGCCGGTTCCGTTCTTGGACTCAGTTCTGGCAAGTGCATATTCCTCGTGAGTTTCAGGATGTAAAAATACGGGAAAATCATGACCAACCTGACTGTATCCCAAAGACAGCATTTTTTCTGGATTAGAGCCTACCACGACATAATCTCTGTCTGACTGCTCCAATCCTAAGAGTTTATCTCTTACAGCTCCGCCTACTAAATAAATCTGCATACCTTACCTAATCTTTTATTCTTTGGGAATTTTACCAAAAAAGCTGATCCTATTCACGCTTATTAACGGCCAAAAAATACTTTTCTTGTTTAATTTACGGGCAAAAGTGTGGCTTATAAAATTTTCGGAATAATCTTTATGGAAAATCTTCAATATTTAAGTTTGCGCTAAGTGTTTAGTTCAAACAATTGGTATAATCTGACACAGATTTAAAAAGAACAATAACTGTAGCTATGTACGAAAAATTTTTTGGTCTTGACGAACTACCATTTGACGGTCTTCCTGATAACCGTGTTTATTTTGTTGGAAACTGCCAGCACGAGGCTTTGGATCTGCTGACAACCAATCTTTCCAGAAACGGCTCAATCTGTATCCTTTCTGGTCCATCTGGTTCAGGTAAAACTACACTTGTTAGAATGCTTATTCGTTCTCTGCCTAAGAGAATGCGAATTATCGCTATTGATGATCCAAGATTAGATGAGCATATGCTTCTTGCTACCATCCTGCGTGCCAGCTGTGTGGTTGCAACCTCATTTGAGTCAATTGCAGAGCTGACCTTAAAATTAAGAAAATTTCTTGAGCGTTCCGTTGAAAGCGGAATCGTCACCACA
>JAGDBH010000139.1 GCA_017959135.1 Succinivibrio sp.
AGCCAATGGTTTCAGTTACACTTATAGATGATGATGGAAATGAAAAGTATGTCTCTGTAGAGGATGAGTGGCTAACAGAAAATGAACTTGAAGTTGGGGACAGATGGCCGCTTATACATGTCAGATATGGTGTAATAGTTGCCAATAAAAGGAGTGAGCGTTACATTATAGCGGTGTCTGATGTAGCGGAATATCCAATCGTGATATCTCGAATTGTTGATGAGAATGATCCTTTTGATGATGGCGGTTATTATGGCCTTTATGATGGTGTTAAGGTTGAGCAGGCTAATGATATTCTGGATTTTCTCAGGGATAATGAGAAAACAAAAGCCAGGACAAAGTTGAGAAAGACACTTGAACAATTGGTCCCGTACGTGGATGGTGTAGGGCCGATAGTGTTGGATGATCTTATTCCGGACGAATGGTACGATGCCTGGAAAGATATGGAAGGTATTGTGACAGCAGAAAAGCATATTGATGGATACTGGGACAAAAACATTATGGTGATATATGAGTAAACATAAGAAGGTAAACGGACAACTGCTCCAAATGAATAAAACCTTTAAGCAGCTGAAAGAAAAGCAACGGGTTAAGATTTCAGAATGGATGTATTCTGCATATAAGAAACAGGTTGAGGAAGGACTTACTAATGATGAGGCAATAATGCTTGTTATGGACAAGATAGAGAAAGCAGAAATCTGGATACCTGATCATGAGATAGTGCAGCGATATAATTCCAAGAAAAAGCAGTATCGTAATCGGCTATTGTCTGAGAAAGTGCCACAGCATATTTTCTTGATGGAGAAAATATTGGACAAGGCCCAGGAAAAAATGGATTCGCTTGAAAAACAGATTGAAGAATACAGAGAGTTCCAGCTGGAGATAAAGAAGCTGGAATCATATTACACGAGCCAGCAGTGGAAGGATGATTTTTCAATGGATGAAAAAGGAGAATTTCCGGACAGGCTGAAGAGAGGAGTACTTTCTGAAGATGGTATTTATAATGTACTGGAGCGTAATAGAGAATTATTGGAGAGGATAGGTACTACTGACGATGAAGACAAGGAAACAGGCGATAGATGAACTTACTTTGGCGCTCATGTATCTGACTCGTTTTAATGACGGAGAAGGCAATCCTTTTAATGAGATGTCATGGAAAAATTACGATTTTGACTGCATAGACAGGCTTGATGATGAAGGTTATATTGTAAATCCAAGGAAAAGCAGGGGAACATATAAATATGTTTACCTTACAGAAGCAGGCAGGACTAAGGCACGGGAACTGCTCGGAGAAATCGATTCTAAAGATTATGATTTATATGAGAGATACAGTTTTCGTACAATAAAGCCTGAGGAGACAGAAGAAGCAGCTGAGATAGAAAGAATATGCTTTCCTCCTAATGAAGCATGTTCCAGAGAGAACATGATAGAGCGCATAAAGGCAGCCGGCGATCTGTTTATGGTGGCGATAGATAAGGAAACGGGTAAGATTGCTGGTTTTCTCAACGGAATTGCAACAGATGAGTTCTGTTTCAGGGATGAATTTTTCACTGATGCCGGTACTCATAATTCGGAAGGGAAGAATGTCATGATACTTGGCCTTGATGTGCTCCCGGAATACAGAAAACAGGGACTTGGAAGGGAGCTTGTATATAACTATTGTCGAAGAGAACAGGAACGTGGAAGGTTGAGATTGGTGCTTACGTGTCATGCTAATAAAGTTAAGATGTACAGCAAGTTTGGATTCCTGGACAGGGGAGAATCCGCGTCTGAGTGGGGCGGAGAAAAATGGCATGAAATGGATATCATACTCAACCATGAAATATATTTTGATGAGGAATAATGAATGAATATACAGATCTTTGGCACCAAAAAGTGCAATGATACAAAGAAGGCGGAGCGTTTTTTCAAGGAGCGCGGCATCAAAT
>JAGDBH010000140.1 GCA_017959135.1 Succinivibrio sp.
ACGAATGCAGAAGTGGAATCTTTGCTTGATTCGTTTGAAAAACAAGGTATCCGGCGAATTAAATGGGGATCACCGGATACCAAACATATGCATATTGAAAAATCAACTGCATAGGAATCATCAAGATGTTCAAGAGCAGCTTCTTAGGGAAAAGCCTTTACATCTGTAGATGTCGCTCTCAACGGAGTGCATTATATAGTCAGTAATTATTGAAATATAGAGAGTTATTGAGAATAATTCCTAATTGGTGATTAATATCATATATTGTAACGGCAAAAACAAAGCCTAAGGATGAACTCCCTAGGCTCTGACTTGTTCTACCTGGAGTTTAAGTTGGATTTTTGCTTAAATCAGCTCAAGAAATTTCTGATGAATTCTTGAATCATCAGTAAGTTCAGGATGGAAAGCAAGACCAATCTGATTCTTGTATTTCACTCCCACAATCTTATCCTCATGAATACAGAGTGTTTCCACTCCTTTATCAGTACCTGAGATATAGGGAGCTCTGATAAACACCTCAGGATAATCAGATATAGAACCTACATTCTGGTTTGTAACAAAGCTTGAAAGCTGACGGCCAAAGGCATTTCTTTTTACACTTACTGGAAGTGTTGCAAGATGACTTTGTGGCGCGTTATCTATATTCTTTGCAAGTAGAATCAGACCGGCACAGGTTGCAAGGGTAGGAATTCCATCTTCAATCAGACCTTTAAGAGTCTGTTTCATCTGAAGCTTATCTAAAAGCAGTGACTGTACAGTACTCTCACCTCCTGGAAGAATTACTCCGTCAAGATTGTTAAGATCTGTTTTCTGTCTAATCTCGACAGTGTCAGCACCAAGAGACTGAACCATTCTTTCATGTTCAATAAAGGCGCCCTGGACTGCAAGAACACCAATCTTCATCTTACTTGCCTCGCTCTTCCATAATCAGCTTGATTTCGTGCTCATTGATTCCAACCATAGCCTCACCCAGATCTTCTGACAGGGAAGCAATCAGCTTGGCATCAGTGTAGTTAGTCACAGCCTGAACAATTGCAGAAGCTCTCTTTTCTGGATCTCCTGATTTGAAGATACCTGAGCCTACGAATACACCTTCTGCACCTAACTGCATCATCAGAGCTGCATCTGCAGGAGTTGCAACACCGCCTGCTGCAAAGTTAACTACAGGAAGCTTTCCGTTCTTGTGTACGTATAAAACAAGATCGTATGGAACCTGAAGTGTCTTGGCTTCCTCATATAGTTCATCTTCACTTAATGACACAACCTTTCTGATCTGAGACTGAATCTTTCTTAGGTGACGTACTGCCTGAACTACATCACCTGTACCAGGTTCACCTTTAGTTCTGATCATGGAAGCTCCTTCACTGATACGTCTTAAAGCTTCTCCTAAATCTCTGGCTCCGCATACGAAAGGAACCTTGAATTTGGTCTTGTCGATATGATAGATATCATCGGCAGGTGTTAGAACTTCTGACTCATCAATATAGTCAATCTCGATAGCCTCAAGGATCTGAGCCTCTACAAAGTGGCCAATACGGCACTTTGCCATTAC
>JAGDBH010000141.1 GCA_017959135.1 Succinivibrio sp.
AACTGCTATGTTGGCTCAGGCTAACACACAGAGCCAGAATGTATTAAGCCTTCTCAGATAGTCGGCTTTATACTAGGCTTTCAAAGACGGGTTAAAAATTTGACTTGTCTTTGTGCGCACAACGGTATATAATATAAATAGTCTGTTTATCTTTTAAGATAACAGGCTATTTATAGCGCGGTATTCACCTCTTCTACTCTATTTTTTCAACTCCCAATGCCGCAACCGCTGTAACGTAAATTTATGTGCATTTTCAGATGCATTTTGTTCTTTGAAAACGAGTTTTTTATGTGAGTCTGTGGCAGCATGGACAATCGGTTTGTTTTAAATGATTTTCATTTAAAATCAGACTGATTATTCCTGCTGTAAGGGTCTGAAACTGTTTAAGTTGGCGCAAAACTTAACAGCCCGCACAGGCAGTATGCAGAGCATGAAGCTCTGTAGTTTGAATCACATGGAGGGCTCAAATATGATTATTAACCACAATATGAGTTCAATGTATGCAAACCGTACTCTTGGCGTTTCTAATGACGCTATCATGGGCAACATTGAAAAACTCAGTTCTGGGGAACGCATCAACCGCGCTGGAGACGACGCTTCAGGACTTGCCGTATCTGAAAAGATGCGCAGCCAGATTCGCGGTCTCAACCAGGCTAACAGAAACATTGAAAATGGTGTTTCTTTCATTCAGGCAACAGAAGGATATTTGCAGGAAACTACAGACATTCTTCAGCGTGTACGTGAATTGGCAGTACAGTCAGCAAACGGTATTTACTCAGATGAAGACCGTATGCAGATCCAGGTAGAAGTATCACAGCTTGTATCTGAAGTAGACCGCATTGCTTCACAGGCACAGTTCAACGGAATGAATCTTCTTACAGGAGCATTCGCTTCAGAATCAGCTTCTGGAAGAGTTATGCAGTTCCAGATTGGTGCTAACATGGACCAGAACGCACGTGTATACATTGGAACTATGTCTGCTCAGGCACTTGGACTTAAGGGTGCTCAGGGAACTGACGAGCAGATCGGTATTGCAACACCAGAAACTGCTAACATGGCAATTGGTACAATCGACAATGCACTTTTGACTGTTTCTAAACAGCGTGCAGACCTCGGTGCTTACCAGAACCGCTTTGAAATGGCAGCTAATGGAGTTAACGTAGCAGCTGAAAACCTTCAGGCTGCTGAAAGCCTTATCCGCGATACAGAGATGGCTAGCGAGATTGTTGAATATACAAAAAACCAGATTCTCACACAGTCTGGAACTGCAATGCTCGCACAGGCTAACTCTCAGAGCCAGAACGTTCTCGCTTTGTTGAGATAGTTATAAATCGTATTTAGTTAAAAGAGACTTCTGGATGTCGTCTTTTTGACAAAATACGTGAGGAAAGAGAGGTGCGCCCCTTTCTTTCCTCTAATTTCAGGAGGAGTGCCTATGAATACGATTAGTAACATAGGATCAAACGTGGCCATGGAAGGCCGATATTACAACTCAACCTCTGCAAACAAAGTACAGAATGCTGAAAAGCAGCCTGTAGTACAACAGCTCAATATTGCTGACGGAGCAAGAGTTGTAGATACCATAGTCCAGAACAATGCTCAGATAAAAGCAGAAGCACAGCAGCTGCAGAAGCTTTCTGACATGGTAATGGGCCGCAAGCTACAGTTCAACGTAAACGAAGAACTGGGTACCATAGTCGTAAAAGTTGTTGATCCGAGTACAAACCAGGTCATAAAAGAAATACCTTCGGCGGATGTACAGAAGCTTAAGATCAGTATGAGAAAAGCTATCGGTGTTCTATTCGACGAAATGATTTAATCTTGAGGAAATTTAGGGTGGCGAGATTTTATGGCCGGAATTAGCATACCTGGTGTAAGCGATAAATATAAATCCAACGAAATCGTCGAAGGGCTGATGAAGGTTGAAAGAATTCCTCTTACCCGTGAGCAGGAACATCTTGAATCAATCAAAAAGCAGCAGGATGCCTGGAGAGTCGTAAACCAGAAAATGTCCACATTACGCGACAGCGTAAAAACACTCTACTCTTTTGATAATCCGTTCAATAATAAACTGGCTTCTTCTTCAGAAGAATATGCAGTTACTGCAACAGCAGGACGCGAAGCAGCCTATGAATCTTTTAAAATTGACGTTAT
>JAGDBH010000142.1 GCA_017959135.1 Succinivibrio sp.
ATCAAAATAAATCAAGTTATTTACTTTTTGCAGTTCATTCTTAACGTTAGAACGGCATGAAGATGTAGTGCTATACCGCATTAGTTAGCTGATTTGTGGTTTAAATATAAGCTCAATAATTGAGTTCTCTAATATTCTTTTCGCTTACAAAATTTTCCTGTAAACACTTTCATTGTGATAGTACACAGAAACTATCTATTCTTAGACAAACTAATTATCAAAAACGCTTTCCCCCCCCCCCAACGGTGGTGTCGGAGCACTTTTGGCTGGTACTAATTATCTAAAATATAAAAAGGATTTGTTATGAATTATAGACAAAAACAGATCTGTTTAATTTTACTAAAAATGGTGACAATACGTTTTGATTTGTTTGTCACCATTATCTAAAAAAAATATTAAATTATGCCTGCTTCCGGATAACGGCATAATACAGATGCCAGGTCAAATATACTCCATTCTCATCTGAATACTTTGATTCATACTCGTCAATTAATCTGTTAAGCATTCCTCTTGTCCAGGTCTTTTTTGAAAAACCGGTTACACCTGTTTTTTTGAGTGTTTTGAGCATATCAAGTGCATCCTTGTAATGAAACTGAATAATCTCTTCGTGAAGAGAATAGGGCTCATTTAGAGTTTTTATAATTTCTTCTATCTCAGAGTAGGATAGATACCTAAGTCCATTGTTGGTTATGGATGAGATTTCTCTGACATTTTCATTGCCAAAACTTGTAAAGGCCAGGACGCCATTTGGGGTCAAAGCCTTTATAAATCCATTAAGTGCTCCTCTAAGATCGGAAAGCCACTGAAGACATGCATTTGATGCAACCAGATCATAGCTGCCCTTTAAGGTAATTTTCTCTATATCCCCCAGGTGATAGCTAATATTCTTATAATCAGAAAAACGCTCTCTACAGGTATTCAGCATCGCCTCAGAAATATCATTCAGATTAACAGTATCAGGAGAATACCTCTTAATTATTTCTGATGTAAAAATGCCAGAGCCGCAGCCTATTTCAAGAACATTCTTAAATTTTTCTTCTGCCATGTATTCAAGCAGCTTCTTTCCCATATAGAGCTGAACTGATGCATTATCGTCGTATGTTCTTGATGCTTTTGAGAAATGTTTTTTTAATGATTCTTTTTTTACTATCATACTAGCTGATTTTCGAACAGCTCATAGCTGTAGTGAGCACATTCGACTTCCTGAATTACTGTTTTTGTCCTTTTAAATTAATTTAACTGATTTGCATGAGAGATAATCTTATCCTTAAGACCAATGAATGCCTTGTTATAGAAGAATCCTTCAGCAAGAGGTTTATCTGAAAACTCTCGGATAAAGATCAGTTCTGATTTGAGTGAGTTTTCTGTCCTCTGTGGTCTGAATCTCAGGTATTCTTCATATAGCTTTGCGTCAAAGCACATACGGCGATAAAACTTTAAAATGGCACTCTCGCAAAGAGCTTCAATGGTGGCGTTCCATACCTTAAGAGGAATGCCGTATTCATCACTGATACCTTCCAAGGTGCCATTGATTGCAGATGAGCCTGTAACTTTATCTAAAAGTCCGTTTTTTGCAAGAACCTTTGGTGCCATCATTACCCCCATGTACCAGGCTATAAGGTTCAGCTCCTTGTAATTACTATACACAGAGGAGTCAAAGTCCTCATTTTCATAATCATATACCAGAGCGATGTCAGCACAGTCTCTGTCCTTAAGCTGTTCAAAGATGGCGCCATCCTGACCGTAACCTAGAAAAATTAGATTAAGCATGTCGGTATGATTCTGTTTTATGAATAGCTGTTTCATTCTAATCCTTTGAAAATGCTTTTATCGTATCTGCAAGGAGCTCAACCTGACTGTCGGTTAATCCTGCATTAAGAGATATTCTTAGTCGACCTTTACCTTGAGGTACTGTTGGATGTCTAATTGGCATTGCATAGATTCCTCGTGCCTTAAAGAATTCGCTTGCCTTTAAGGTTCTATCATTATCCCCTGTGATAAGAGGAATAATCTGAGATGAGGAAACATTACCGAAGCCGCATTCATTCAGGGTCTGATGAATATATGAACTGATTTTATCGAGTCTTATACGAAGATCATTTCTTCTTTTCATATAGTTAACCATGAAAGCTTCATGGGCAAAGGTATAAGGAGATAATGCAGTTGAGAAGATCAGAGGTCTGGAATTATTGATAATGTAGTCTCGTGCAGTCTCGTTTGTTAGAATACAGGCACCTTCTGAGGCCAGCGCTTTACCGAAGGTTGTCAGTATAAAATCAACCTCATCGACAAGCTTTAAAGAACCGCAAAGTCCGCTTCCATCTTCAGATAAAACACCAAAGCCGTGAGCTTCATCTACATAAAGATAGATATTTGGATATTTGTGCTTAATCTCTACAAGTCTTTTAAGATCGCATCTGTCGCCATCCATACTGAAAACAGCTTCAGTAACTATAATAATGTTGTCGTAATCTGAAATGCTTTTCTGTATCAGTCGTTCCAGATGATCGTAGTCATTGTGAGCATAACGAAGAAACTTTCCCTTGGATGCGGTAAGACCGTCAATCATTGACGCATGAGCAAGCTTGTCTGCAATCAGCAGCGTATCTTCAGCGCCAAGAATACTTAATACTCCGCTATTGGCAGAAAATCCACTGTTAAAGAAAGTAGCTTTTTTTCCAAATAGATTCTCCATGACCTCGCAGGAGAGGGCATAACTTTCGTGAGCTCCTGTAAGCAGGGGAGAGCCTGAGGATGATAGTCTTAGTGAATGAGTCCTTGCATACTCGTTAAATTCATCAAGACAATTTATATCTGAGGCAAGTCCCAGATAATCATTAGATGAGAGATTCAGATAATCTTTTGAATCAAGGGTAACCATTGCCTGATTCTGAGATTTAGGTACTATAGTCCTGAAAACACCTTTACTGCGGTTATTCTCAAGACTCTGCTGCATTCTATCGTACAAATTCATAATAATAACCTTCTTTTGGTTTCGACAATTCTAGCAAAAACAAAAGACTATGGTAAATTTTGAAAAAACGATTCCTAATACTGTATGCACCAGAACAGAAAGCATTAAAAAAAATTTTTTAGTGGAACTAACCAAATAACATACTGAAATTTTTGTTGATTTTGTGTGTTGCGTAAAATGCACAATAAATAATTGTATGTTGCGCATAAATAAATGTTGACTATTTGTTAAGATTGGCATTTAATAAACAAAACGACAAAGAACATTACCCCCGTTCCTGTCGATTTTTATCTCAAACCATTTAGATAAAAAACACTTCAAAAGCTTACAAAGCTCATGCTCTAGATTAGCAGGTAACTCGCCTGCGTGACCTATTGTCTTTATTCTGATTAAACTAATAAATTTAAGTATTTTTGGTGAATGAAATGACAGGCAGTGTACTATTCTGTATTTGCTTAGCATACTTTGTCTTAGCATATTTTACATACGGAAACTTTTTAAAAAGATTATTTTCAATAGACCCAAAGAACCCTACACCTGCACATACCAACCTGGATGGTGTGGACTATGTTCCAACTAAGGCTCCTGTTCTTTTTGGACATCATTTTGCCTCAATCGCTGGTCCTGGTCCTATCGTAGGCCCAATTATGGCTGCTTATTTCGGCTGGCTTCCAGCTTTAATCTGGATTCTGGTTGGATGTGTATTTGTAGGTGCTTTCCACGATTTTGCCGCACTTGTTATCTCAATACGCAATAGAGGCAGATCAGTATCTTTCGTAATGGAAAAGATGATGGGCTTTACCGGAAGACAGCTGTTCTTAGGTTTCTGTCTTCTATGCCTGGTACTGGTTGTTGCAATTTTTACTCTGCTGATTGCCGGCTTATTTGCCAAATTCCCTGAGGTGGCAACTGCATCACTGCTGTTTATTTTCATGGCTCCTGTTTTTGCCTTTACAACCATTAATTTAAATTTCAGTTTAAAGAGAGCTTCTGTAATCTTTATTCCATTAGTATTCTTATCAGTTTACCTAGGTGAAAGCTTCCCTCTTAATGTAGAGACTGCATTTAATATTGCACCTGAGAATGTAAAGTCATTCTGGATTGCAGTTCTGGCTATCTATATCTTTGTTGCATCTGTAATGCCTGTTCAGTGGCTGCTTCAGCCAAGAGACTATATGAACTCATGGCTTCTGTACGCAATGCTAGCTTTAGGCTTTGCATCAATCCTAGCCTACAGTCCTGAGATCAAAATGTCTTCATTTGAAGGCTTTAGTGCAGTTACCGGTGACGGTAAGATGACCGATATGGTTCCAGCTCTGTTCATTTTCATTGCCTGCGGTGCATGTTCTGGTTTCCATGCTCTGGTTGCATCAGGAACCACTTCAAAACAGCTGAACAAGGAAAGTGATGCACTACCAATTGGCTATGGTTCAATGCTGATTGAAGGTGTGTTAGGTATCATGGCTCTAGTTGCAGTTATGTCAATGGGCAATGCAGAGTTCTCTGAGCTTGGCAAGAATCCTCCTGCTGCATTTGCTACCGGTATTTCAAACTTCTGCGGAGCATTAGGTCTAAACGTTTCTCTGGCTAAGGTCTTTATTTCACTTGCAATCTCTGCATTCATGATGACTTCTCTTGATACTGCAACAAGACTAGGTCGTTTTGTATGTCAGGAGCTGTTCATGCCAAGAGCAAATAAAGAAGAAGTTAATGCTGAAGAATCAAAGAATGCATCTGTTGGTCTTGTTAGACGTGCTTTCATGAACAAATACGTAGCTTCATTCTCTATTGTATGTGTTTCAATGTACATGGC
>JAGDBH010000143.1 GCA_017959135.1 Succinivibrio sp.
CAATCTTGCCTGCGTTGTCGATGATATCCATCAGGGTGTAACTCAGGTTGTAAGAGGTTCAGATCTTATCGATATCACAACCACCCAAATGTGTCTTTACAAAGCTTTAGAAACAGAATGTATTTCCTATCTGCATCTGCCACTGGCTATGGCTGATGAAACCTATAAGCTATCAAAACAGAACCGCTCTCCTGCAGTGCTCGATCAGGGAACACCATCCCAGATGCTTATAAAAGCACTGGATTTTCTCAACCAGGATATCTCAGCCTTGAATCCTCAGATGAGTCCGAAGGTTATTTTGAACAAGGCTATTGATAACTTTGAAATTAAGAGAATACCTGTAGGTAAAAAGGTTATCGGTGCCTAGAACTTATTATTTTTTATGTCAGGATTTTTCAAAGATATATCCTGGCATTTTGGTTTAATACTTGTGACAGGTCATTACATTAACTATATGTAATTAAAGCATTTTATATAAGATTAAATGCAAAAATAATAAATTCGCACACATTCGGCACGTGTATATAAATCGAATCTACATCACAAATTAATATTTACACTTTAAAAATGATATAATGCGCGTGTTTGTTTGATTTAGGAGAAGAAAAATTATAACACCTTTAGATTCGCTTGATATAGCAAGCCTTAAAAGCAGTAAAGCACTTGTAAAAAAACACGGCTCATCAAAACTAGTTGTGAGCACAGATGATCTTTGCATAAATCTCAATGAGATATCCAGTTATGCGATGCGTGTAGTTGCTACCCTGCAGAAACATCATTATGAGGCTTATCTTGTAGGTGGATGCATCAGAGATCTTCTTTTAGGAAAGAAGCCAAAGGACTTTGATGTATCAACAAATGCAACTCCAGAACAAATCAGACAGATCTTTATTTCAAATTCAAGAATCATCGGCAGAAGATTCAAAATCGTTCACGTCCTGCAGGGCAAGGAAATCATTGAGGTTACAACCTTCAGAAGTAATCAGTCTGCACCTGCAAAACAGCGTTCAGGAAGAACCAGAGTTAAGGCTGAGTCTGGAATGCTGATTCGCGATAATGTTTATGGAAAGAATATTATTGAAGATTCACAGAGACGTGATTTCACTATCAATGCGCTGTATCTGGATCCAGTAAAGAAGGTTATATACGACTTCAACGGAGGTCTGTATGACATGCAGCAGGGAGTCATCGATATTATAGGTGATCCTGAAACTCGTTACAGCGAAGATCCTGTACGTATGATTCGTGCACTAAGATTCTGTGCAAAGCTTGGCTTTAAGATTTCAAGAAGAACACTTTCTCCTATCAAGAAAATGTCTTCAAATCTGAGCGCAGTTTCCAATGCCCGTATGTTCGAAGAAGTCAACAAGCTGTTTTTAACCGGCCATGGACTTCAGACATTCAGAACCTTACGCAAATACAATATCTTTGAGCTACTGTTCCCTTCAGCAGCAGAGCTTTTAGATAATCAGAATTACATCAACTTTGTTGAATATGCTCTGAGCAGTTCAGACAAGAGATATATGGAAGACAAGAGGAACATGCCTCACTTCCTGTATGCAGTAATTTTATGGGCTGTTTTCCAGAAGAGAATGTTCATCTGCAATCAGACCTATAACAGTGCTGTAGTTCTTGTTCCTCAGAACAAGCTAATCAGCGGTCTGTTAAATGACATTATCGCTGAGCAGAATAAAATTACCGATATGCCAATGGCCGTTGCTGACAGTATCCGCTCACTTTGGAGAATGCAGCTGAGCCTTGACGATATTGAGAACAACAATATCGATGAGATTGCAGCTCGTAATATTTTCAGAGCTTCATATGACTTCCTTGAGCTAAGAGGTAAGTTTGAGCCTTATTTAAAGACCGCGATTGATTTCTGGAATCCTTACTACATCAAGAGCAAGGAACTTGCTGACAAGAGAAAGGCAAGACGAGAAGAGAACATCGGAAGAAAGGCTCGTAAAAAAGAGAAGCTTGCTGCTAAGAAAAAAGCCTATGAGGAAAAGCTGGCAGCTAAGAAGAGCCGTAAAAAAGCCAATGCAGAGTCTTTCGATGATGAGGCAAACCTTTCTGCAAAGAGAAAGAAACAGCTTGAAAAGGCTAGAGCATGGCGAGCAGCTATGCACCTGGATGTAAAATGACCTTAGCTGTTTTATCCTTAGGTTCAAATTTAGGTGATAGTCAAAAGATTCTAAAAGCCGCAGTTTCTGATATCAAAAGCATAGATGGAATCAGCGACTTTAAGTTATCCCCTTTTTATAAGACCAAACCTGTCGGTTATATGGATCAGGATGATTTTGTTAATCTTGCCTGTTCATTTGAGACAACTTTAGAGCCATTAGATCTTCTCCATAACATGCAGGCTTTAGAGCAGAAATATAAAAGGGTCAGATTATTTAAAAACGGTCCAAGAACACTGGATATTGATCTGGTTGTCTACGGGGATCTGGTTCTGAATACACAGGAGCTTACTGTTCCTCATCCAAGAATGCATGAAAGAGCATTCGTTCTTGCTCCTCTTAAGGATATTGAACCGAATTTAACTGTAAGTACCTTCAAAACAACTGTTCAGGAACTTTACGAACAGCTTGATGATAAAGAAAAAAATGATGTGGAAATTATAAATGGCTAAAGATACCGTTTCTATAAAGCTTATTGTTGGACTTGGCAACCCAGGTTCTCAGTATGAACATACCCGTCATAATATTGGTGTGGATTTCTTATATCTTCTGGGAAGAAAGTACAACATTGACTTAAGACCAGAAGGTAAATTTCAGGGAATGTTAGGACGAGGAACTATTCACGGTAATGAGGTCAGACTTCTCTTCCCTACTACCTACATGAACGAGTCAGGAAGAAGTGTGGCTGCTCTGTGCAATTTCTACAAAATCCAGCCTGAAGAGATTTTAGTCTGCCACGACGATCTTGATTTGAATCCTGGTTTCATGAAACTGAAATTTGCAGGCGGTCTTGCAGGTCATAACGGACTTCGCAGTATTACAGCCAATATGTCAAACTCTCAGAACTACTATAGACTGAGACTTGGTATCGGCAAACCACCTTCAAAAGAAGTTATCAACTGGGTTCTGGGCAGACCAGATACAAACGATCAGATTCTTATTGATAATGCATATGAAACTGCTTTGGATGCAATTGATAAATTATTCACTGACGGCATCTCAAAAGCTACAGCATTAGTTAACGGATATAAACCTAATTAGGAGAGTAAAATGGGTTTTAAATGCGGTATTGTTGGACTACCAAATGTTGGTAAGTCAACCTTGTTCAACGCTCTTACAAAAGCAGGTATTGCAGCAGAAAACTTTCCATTCTGCACCATTGAGCCAAACACTGGTATCGTTCCTGTACCAGATCCACGTCTAGATGCTATTTCTGAAATTGTAAAACCTCAGAAGAGTGTTCCAACCTCAATGGAATTCGTTGATATTGCAGGTCTGGTTAAGGGTGCATCAAAGGGTGAAGGCCTAGGTAACCAGTTCCTAATGAATATTCGTGAAACTGATGCAATTGCTCACGTTGTTCGCTGTTTTGACGATGAGAATGTTATCCACGTTGCAGGTCAGGTTGATCCTGTTGCTGATATCGATGTTATCAACACTGAGCTTGCACTAAGTGATCTTGATATCTGTGACAAGGCACTTCAGCGTTTAGAGAAGAGAGCAAGAACCGGTGGAGATAAGGAAGCTTTAGCTCAGGTAATCGCTCTTGAGAAGTGCAAACCAGCTCTTGAGCAGGGAAAAATGCTGCGCAGTGTTGATTTCACAGAGGCTGACAGACTTGCTCTACGCAATTTCAGCTTCCTAACCATCAAGCCTGTTATGTACATTGCAAACGTATCTGAAGACGGCTTTACCAATAATCCATATCTTGATGCTGTTGAAAAGCTTGCCAAGGAAGAGAAGTCTATCGTAGTTCCTGTATCAGCTGCTATTGAGGCAGATCTTGCTTCAATGGAAGAAGAGGACAGAAAGGAATTCATGGACAGCCTAGGTATTGAAGAGCCTGGTCTGAACCGTGTTATCCGCGCAGGCTACAAGTTATTAGGTCTACAGACCTTCTTCACCGCAGGTCCTAAGGAAGTTAGAGCCTGGACTGTTAAGGTTGGAGCAACTGCACCTCAGGCTGCAGGTAAGATTCACTCTGACTTTGAGAGAGGCTTCATTAGAGCTCAGACCATCAGCTACGATGATTTCATCAAGTACAAGGGTGAAAGCGGAGCTAAGGAAGCAGGTAAGCTACGTTCAGAAGGAAAGGATTACATCGTTCAGGACGGTGATCTGTTCGAATTCCTGTTCAACGTTTAACCTACTCATAAAAATGCAGCATCTTCTATTCAGAGGATGCTGCGAGAATGGCTTCAATATATAAATTTAAATTCTTATCACTGCAGCAGAGCTAAAGCCATCTTTGGTTTAGCATTTGCCTGAGACTGCATTGCTACAGTAGCCTTTTCCAGAATACTCTGAGTAACCATATTAGATACTTCTTCAGCATAATCCGTATCACGAATTCTTGACTGAGCATCTGCAATGTTCACTGCAATATTACTCTGGTTGCTGATTGTAGACTCTAGTCTGTTCTGAACCGCTCCCATTTCTGCCCTGATTGAATCAACATATGACATCATTGAATCAAGAGCACTAATAGCACTTTCAGCATCAGCCTGAGATGAAATGCTTAATGTCTGACGGGTATTACCAGCTGCATCAGTTGTTGACTGAACATTCGCATTAAATGAACCACCGTAGGAATTTCCTGCGGCATCTCCGTTCTGAGCAACACGGATCATATCCTGCATTCTGAAACCATCATCAAGAACCGTAGTTAAGGTATCACC
>JAGDBH010000019.1 GCA_017959135.1 Succinivibrio sp.
GTCAGAGAGGTTAGATCTACAAAGGTTACAAGATCAGTATGTCCCTGAATGATCATGGAGCCTACACCAGTAATCAGCTTGGAGATTAAATTCTCCTTAGTATATTCTATAAATCTGATGTTATCAGAATAAGAGGTTCCTGAATTCTGGTTATTGGCGTTAATAATTGATTCTAAAGCATTTCTCTGACAGCCTAAGGCTGCATAAATGCATTTTTTGGAGCTGTTCTTTATAAGTGCCGCACTGATGCGTCTTAGCACCATAGGATGTCCGCTCAGAGAATACAGAGAAGGAGAGAATCTGAGAGATGACAGATCTTCACTTGAATTGATGTATCTGTAGGAAGGAACACTGCTCTTAAGGCCGTCAAGCTTTAAGGTCAGCATCTTTTCCAAAGATGACAGTCTCTGTGAGAGAGTATCTCTGTCTGAGCACAGAGCTTCATTTAAATCCTTGTATGGGTGAGCAAGATTGATTCTGTTGAAGCTGATTCCTGACTGGAACATCATGGCTCCAAGTTTGTTGGCAGCCTCTTCGCCTGCAGCATCATTATCAAGACAGATGTAGTAGTGGTGCTTTACATTCACACTGCGGATGCTTTCCATCAGAAGCTGAACGTTGCCGGCTCCACCCAGGGCAATTGCATGCATACCTAGGGTTTCAAGGGACAGAGCATCCATTTCACCTTCAGTAATGAAGATGGTTCCTGGCTGTTCCAGCGCCTCATGATTATAGATGTTAAAGAATCCCTTCTTTCTGAAGCGATCATCTGACTCATCCTCTACGGTGTTTCTTGCAACATAGCCGTGAGTTCCGTAAGGAATAATCGCAGCCTTCCAGATTACAGAATCAGGATTGCTGTCGCCATCGGCATAATAGGAGTCATCATATCCAAGACGGAATTTCTCGATGACGCTGTCGCTAAGACCTCTTTCTCTGAAATAGTCAGTTGTTCCGACATTCTCACAGCACTTCTTTATATATGCTGAATAGTCGTAGGTATCCTCGCGGCTGAAGGTCTGGAAAGGAGAATGCTCCATTTCACTCAGCTTTGGAGTTTCAGTGGTATTCTCATCCTGTTTCTTCTGATTATGCAGTGATGAGGCAATATTCTGAGCCTGTCCGAAGCCTCCGAAGCTAGGCTGAACAGGGGTATTTGAGGCAACTGTGTTTCTGGCATTGAACGGATGCAGTCTGGCTTCATCAAAAGGTGAGATGGCATTGGCGCTTCTCTGCTGAGAAACTCCATCTGCACCGTTATTTGAAGGACCGAAACGATCATTATTCAGAAAGTTTCCGCCAAATGGCTCCGGCTCTATATGACCGAATCTGCTCTCATCAATTTTCTTTGCTCCGAAGACATCATCGCTCTTGATGGCATCATTATGACCAAAAGGAATAAAGGTGTTCTGTTTCTGATGCTCGTCAGCAATTTCAAATACAGGCTCCTTTACGTAAGGCTTCTGCACACTGTTATCTGTACTGAAGGAAGCCTCTCTTTCTGAGTTGAGTTTTGAGAGAATGGAAACAAAACCTATTGGAAGCTTGCCGACATACAGTTCGTATGCCTTGGCAAACTGCTGAGAAAAGCTTGAAAGATTGTTGTCCATTCCAATCAGATCAAAGATGTTGTAGCAGGTATTGCAGTTAAAGCACTTAACTGTATTGGTTGCTGCATCATACTTCATGGATGGCAGATGAGATGTGTCTTTCGGATTCAGACAGCCAAAGCTTGATTCCGGGTTGATTCCCTTGGCCTTCAGATAATCTGGAAGCTTAGCTAAAAGAAACTTTTTCTTGCTTTCAAACTCTTGTTCTAACATTATTCGTCTCTTATTTCTGAGTAATTCTGTTAATCATCCAGGATGAAATCAGTAATCCTGCAGATGCTGTTACGCTCATTGATGCACCGAATGCAGGAAGATCACCGCTTATGTAACTTTCTTTACATGAGTATATAGGCTTTTCATTAGAAAATGTGCAGCTTATCCTGAAGTTTTTACCATTTGAAGGAAAACCGTAATCCTTTCTCAAACGGGAGCGGAGTTTAGATATCAGGGCATCTCCCTGAGCCTGTGCCACATCGCCGATCTTAAGACGGGTAGGATCGATTCTGCCGCCAGCACCACCGGCTACGATGAAGGTAGATTTCTTGTGGTACAGATAGTTTGATATATAGGCCTTGGCATCTATATCATCAATACATTCACAGACGTATTCGCATTTATCATGAAGAATCTCGTCAATGTTCTCTGGAGTCAGTTTCTTGGTAATGATTTCAATCTTAAGCTCTGGATTAAGCTCTAAAAGATGTTCTCTCATTACTTCTGTTTTGGCTCTTCCTTCTGTCTTTACAGTTGTGTGCAGCTGACGGTTGAGGTTTGTCAGTTCGATTACATCGCTGTCAATGAGAGTCAGTGAACCTACACCGGTTCTGCACAGAGCTTCTGTACACCATGATCCAATGCCGCCTATTCCAATAACAGTGACATGGGTATTCTGGAGTTTTTCAAAGCCGTCATCACCATAAAGTGCTCTGATTCCACGGAATGCTTGTTTCTTTTCAAATGACATAAATTGGCTCCTGTTCTCTCTGAACGTGTAATAAATTAAACAAAATGCTTTCTTTCTGAAAATTCATTAACTTATTTTACTTGTCTTTCTTGCAAGATTAAAGATTATTGTTATAATAGGCACTGTGTTCTAACGAGAGAACAATGATGATCCCGTAGCTCAGGTGGATAGAGTATCGGTTTCCGAAGCCGGTGGTCATGAGTTCGACTCTCATCGGGATCACATCAATGCGAAGGTGGCGAAATTGGTAGACGCGCAAGCTTCAGGTGTTTGTACCGCAAGGCGTGAGGGTTCGAGTCCCTTCCTTCGCACCAATCTTTAAGCGAAACAGGCAGTCAGATGACTGCTTTTTTTGTGTCTGAATTTTCTGTTATTCCATTTTTTATTATGATTTCCGTCCGAATAAGATCTCGTTTTGCTAATATTGCAAATAACAGGCTTGATATAATACTATTTACGACTTAGCAAGTTAGAAATAACACCTTACTGCTTCATTTTGTTTTGATTCTTCCGAAGTGTTATATCAAATTAGAAATGAAAACTTAATATAAAGGTTCAATGATGATTATTGGTACTGAAAGCGAGACTGTTGAATTTAAGCAAACAACTGGCGAAAAGAAAGAAGCTATGGAGGCGATTTCTGCAATACTAAACAAGCATTGCCGTGGAACCTTGTATTTTGGTGTTGATGATTCTGGATTTGTAAAAGGTCAGCAGATAAGTGATTCTACAAAAAAGGATATTTCAAGAATCATCAACGATTCAATTGAACCAAGGATAACACCTACAATTGAAGTATTAACTATAGAGCAGAGAAATGTAATAAAAGTTTCATTTTCCGGTCACAATAGACCTTACTCGGTAAACGGTAGATATCTGATTAGAACAGGCACTGAGAATAGGAAAATGTCTACTGATGAGCTTAGGCGTCTAATTAAGAATGACGACTATTCATCTAAATGGGAAGAGGAGCTAACTGACTATTCTTATGATGATCTTGATGATAACTCATTACAGGATTTTTTTAGTTCAGCAAAAGGCTGCGGTCGATTAGTAATGGATAGTTATGATAAAGAGAAGCTTCTCTCTTCAATTGATTTGGTGAAGAATGGCTGTCTTAAGAATGCTGCCTATGCATTATTTGGAAAGAATGCAAGGGTTGGATTAAAACTAGCTTCGTATGCCACCGACAATAAAGTAACGATAACGGATTTAAAACTTATCGAAGGTAACATCTACAACCTTGTAGATAAGGCATTAGATTATGTCTTAAATCGAATTAATTGGCGTGTTGAGATCGGTACAAGGAAAAGAGAGGAAATTCCTGA
>JAGDBH010000144.1 GCA_017959135.1 Succinivibrio sp.
ATAGGCACCTTGATACCGACAGCCTCTAAAGTAAGACCGACCACTCTGGTCAGTCTTCCTGATAAAACTGGACTCTCCTCGCGGCTTGGCCGGCTAATGGACTGCAGACGGGATAAAAGATTACTCATAGTCTGCCCCTGTTAAACTCCGGCCTGAGGCTCTGCCACAGCTTCAACCTCGGCTCCGTTTTCAATAGGCACACCATTTTCATCCACATAGACGCGATTGTTGTTTTCATCAAAATAGTAAAGCTGTCCATCAGGAGACTGATAAACCGGATGACCAAAATCATCGACATATGGAGCAGGATCATCAGTTAAAGGAGCCTGAGCCTGCATGGTCTGAGCTATATTATCCTGATCTACTGGAGCGGTTTCTGCTACGCTTTGAGCCTGAGGTGCTGCAGCTGCATTCTGTTCAGCCTTGCTCTTCAAAGCTCCGCTTATATCATCAAGATTTCTAGGTGCAAGAGACTTCTTTGGCAGTTCATTGTATTCAGGACATCCTTCAATGGATTCTCTCAGCGCTGAGTCTACTGTTGGGTAGACCTTGGAGAGGAACTCATCTAAAAGTGAGTCTATTCTGTCATTGATTCTCCAGTTAATCTCTGAATTCTTGTTAACAACCTTGATATCTCCGGTATCAAGATTGGCTGATTCCTGAAGATCCCAGCCCTGTTCTTTAATATAGTCACTGCCGATAGCCGCATTTATAACAGCGTAATCCTCAGGATTCAGATAAATCGATACCGGATTCTCTGAAGAAGGCAGAATTGAAAGAGCATGCTCTATGCTCTTTTTTAGGAAATCGGCATTTGAATCAATTTCCTTTTGAATAATAACCTTTGCAAGTCTTGAGATAATATAGGCAATCTCATCGGTTACCTCTTTATCAACCTCACGCAGAGGATTAGCCAGAGAGTCAGCAAGATATCTGAAACGCTCAACCTGCTCTAAAACAACCTTCTGACCTGATTCAAGACCTTCGTCATGGCCTTTTTCAAAGCCTTCAGCCCGTCCCTGTTCAAGACCAAGAGCATAGCCTTCCTCTTTGCCTTTCTCAAGACCTTCCTCATGGCCCTGTTTTTCACCTTCAGCTCTGCCTTCCTCAAGACCGGTCTGATAGCCCTCATCATGGCCCTGAGACTTTCCTTCCTCATAGGCATCGCTTCTGATTTTTTCAACTTCTTCAATAGTGATGCTGGTAATACCGCGTGCAGCTCTGTCTGCAGCCTCTTCTTCCTCAAGGATCTTGTGAGCATCTAAAATCAGCTGTACTTCTTCAAGATAATCATTACGTCTCTTCTCAAGGCGCATCTTGGCACGCTTACGCTCAACCATCTCCACATTCATGCCCAGAGCATTGGTGCCGGTCACGAAATCCTCAGAGAGGGTTGGCCATACCTTTACCTTATAGTTTGAGACGTTAGCAGCTGATGTGACAGTAGAAATCTTCTTGTCATAGCGAATATCGACCCTATTAGGCTTTTCATTCGCTATGTCAGAGGCATTTGCAACATCGCCATCCGCTGCTGCGGCGTTCTTCTGAAAAAAATCACTCATACGAGAACTGCCTTATTATTAAACAAAGTCACCACCGCCACCTCCACGGCTAAGCATAATGGCACCTGAATCATTAAGTTTTCTAGCAATGGTAAGAATTTCCTTCTGAGCAGCCTCAACATCGGACAGCTTGGTAGGTCCCATAGATGCAAGATCTTCCTTCATAGATGCAGCAGCACGAGAAGACATGTTCTTGAAGAACTTCTCCTTGAGGTTATCATCAGCTCCCTTAAGAGCCTTCTGCAGTACATCTGATGGAATATCACGCAGCAGAGTCTGAATAGAACGGTCGTCCACAGTATTGAGGTTTTCGAATACGAACATAAGATCCTGGATCTGTCCACCGATTTCCTTGTCCTGAGACTGGATTGCATTCATCAGCTGAGTCTCGGTTGAGCTGTCTAAGTAGTTCATGATATCTGCAGCACTCTTCAGACCACCAATCTTGGCTGTCTGAGAACCTGCGGCACCTGCGAACTGTTTCTCCATAATCTCGTTTAACTCCTGCAATGCTGCTGGCTGAACTTCCTCTAAGGTTGCAATACGCATAATCAGATCGAGTCTTACAGTTTCATTGAACTGAGACAGAATCTCGGCGGACTGTTCAGGCTCCAGATAGGAGAGCACGATAGTCTGAATCTGAGGATGCTCGTTCTGAATAATGGTTGCCACCTGTCTTGCGTCCATCCACTTTAAGGAATCCAGACCACGAGAACCGGTACCAAGAGAAATCTGTTCGATAAGGTTGTTGGCCTTCTCTGAACCCAGAGCAGAAACCAGAGCATGACGAACGAAGTCTGAATTTCCAAGACCAAGATTTGAATGCTTGGTTACTTCTTTTAAGAAGGATTTATGAACCGCATTCACCTGATCCTGAGAGAAGGTTGCCATCTCAGACATTCTGATACCAAGCTTCTGAACCTGCTTAGGCTCAAGATTCTTGAAGATCTGAGCAGCATCTTCCTCTGACAGAGACAGCATCAGAAGAACTGCTTTGTCCATACCGGACATATTCTCCAGTGCTGTTTTTTCGTCATCAGAGAATTCTAGTAAAGCATTCTGTCCGCCACCGATTGGAGGCATTGCAGCTGGAGCTGGAGCAGGAGCTGGTGCTGCTGAAACATTTTCATCTGACATAGTTCTACCCTAGTTCTTATCCTTAAAATCAGCATTAAGCCATTCTTTTACAACTTCCGCAGTCAGCTGAGGTTCGTTGGAAGCCAGAGTTCTGACAGCCTTGAGCAGATCAGCTTCTTTATGAAGGTTAGGAAGCTCAATACCGCCGTCGTTGTTGATAGTGTATACCTGATCAGCAAGTTCCTTGTTCTTGGCTATCAGGTTGAAATCGTCATAGCCGTCAAGTGCAGACTGAGAATCGAGCTCGTCCTGCTCTGCCTCTGGAGACATATCCTCCTCGTCCTTGTGCAGCAGCTTGTTGAGCAGAGGACGTATCACGAAGATAACCACAATCAGCACAACAATAACAGATCCGCCGATACGTACAAGTCTGTAGAAGAACTCCTGCTCGTACCAAGGTAGTGGAGGCTTAACATCACCATGAGGGAAACATACGGTCTCAACCTTTACAAAGTCACCGCGAGTCTCATTAAGACCTAAACCGCCGCGAACCAGATCTGCGATCTTATCCAGATCCTGCTGTGAACGAGGCTCATATTTAACCCCGCCTTCAGCATCCACGATACGATCATAGTCAACTGCTACAGATACAGTCAGACGGGATACGATATTAGATGGACGAACAGTGTGTCTTACTGTAGTATCAACTTCGTAGTTACGAACCGCTTCACGGCTTTCCTTACGATTTGAGGTTGAATCTGATGAGCTTCCTGTACCGTCCTTTAACTGCTGAGGAATTGCAGCATTTGCAGGAGGCTGATTTGAAAGAGAGCCTGGAACACCGTAAGGATTCTTCTTATCCTCATTACCGGACTGTTCCTTTAAGGTCTCTGAACGTACTGCCTGAGAATCAGGATTATAAAGCTGAGCTGTTTCCTCCTGTACGGTGGTATCAAGAGTTACATCAACTTCAGCAGAGTAACGGCCAAGACCAAGCATTGGCATCAGAATTGAATCAAGCTTGTCGCGGTACTGAGCCTCACGCATGGTTCTCATTTCAAACTCACGCTGAATCTTGCTCTCAGGAGAATCTCCCTTTACCTCGGCACTTAACTGACGACCATTATGATCGGTAACAGTAACATCCTTTGACAGAAGATTGTGAACTGAGGATGCTACAAGGAATCTGATGGAATTAACATTCTCTGGAGACAGATAGGTATTTGGCTTTAGAGTAACCACAACAGCAGCACTTGGTCTGCTCTTCTCTCTTGCAAATACATTGTCCTTAGGAATTGCTAAAAGTACGGTTGCATGTGAAATACCGTCAATACGCTCAATGGCTCTTGCAAGCTGAACCTCACGGCTGTGCTTGATTCTCTCGTTTTCCATTCTCTGGGAAACACCGAAGCCAGAGTCGGTCATAATAATCTGATCACCCTCGTCGGTTGCCTCCTGAGGAAGAGCAATACCCTTGCGCAGCATCTGCTCGGTAATATCGCTGTACTCATTTGCATCCACGATGATGGTGTTGTTGTTTGCAAGCTTGTATTTGTAGCCTTCAGTATCTAAAAAGTCCAGTACATTTCCGATTTCCTGGGAAGAGTACTGACCAAGCTTTCTCTCTGTATCAGGAGCCTTGCCTCCAGTTGAGGTGAAGCTTATAACCGCAAAAATGATACCAGCAACAAAGATAACCAGGAAAACGAGGATCACCAGACGGCGAACCATTTCGCCATCCTTAAAGAAACTCTTTATTGCCGAGTGCTTCTCAGGAAGACCGGTACTAGGAGCTGGAGCTGAATCTGATACAGCAATATCAGTTGATGATGCATCAGCACCATCTGTCGTTGCTGGCAGATTGCTTTCATCCTGATTACCTGGAGCAACTGGGAATCCGTTTTCTGACATATTAATTCCTCATCATCCGAATATGCAGTTAAATCTGCATCTGAGATATGGTTCTGTAAGCTTCAATCATCTTGTTTCTGATCTGAACGGTAGCGTCAAAAGATAGACTTGCCTTCTGAGTAGCCAGCATTACGTCAGACAATGTGACCTTTCTGTCACCAAGATCGAAACGTGTCTGTTTATTGGCAGCATCGTTCTGAATAGTATTAACATTCTCAAAAGCTTCATGAAGCATATTGGCAAAGGCACCAATGTTATCCTTGGTCTGAACAGAATCGTTCTTGTCTGTCTCAGACTGTCCTGGCACCATTACCGGAGCATTTTCAATCTTCTGCTTCAATGTATCTTTCATGCCAGTTGATGCAACCTGCAAAGAACGCATGTTCTGCTGCATTCTCTGAAGCTGATTTAACATTGTAGGGTTAGCTACTAAAGGATTGATCATTAAACTCATAGATTCCTCCTGTCAAAAAACTGACAGACACATATTGCTACGAGTATCTAATCAATTAGCGTGCCAACATTCCTATCATACACACGAAAAGAAAACACTACTAGTTTAATCGTACTTACTTTTAAACAAATACAAAAAGAAAAAATATCAAAGAGTTGAGTTAAATCGCATAAAAAAGAAAGGCCGATTATTATTAACCGGCCCTAAATATTTTTACGGATTGAATCAGATATTAGTACTTGTCAAAAATCTTCTGGATTTCTGCCTTCTTTGAAGTCTTGGTCAGAGCAAGTCTTAGAAGAACTGCAGCCTTCTGTGGCTGAAGATCATCGCAGCGAAGTACGTTTGCAATATCGTAGTCATCACTTGCTGATACATAGCCAGAACCTACACGGGTGCTGCGAACTACAATCATCTCTGGATGTCTTGCAATTGCCTCCTTCCAGCTTACGCTGTACTCACCGCTGCCGGCGCCTGCGATAACAATGCCCTTGTAGCCCTTCTGAGCATAGTAATCAATAATTGAACCGTCGGTATCTACGTTAAAGTAAAGAACAGCAACTTTAGGTAAGGTCTTCAGATTTGAAACATTAAACTCGGTGTTTACTGTGTGTTTCTTTACTGGCTGACTGTAGAACAGAACATTATCATCAATTACATAGCCCATACAGCCGTAATCGCCAGAATTAAAAGCATTTACATTGAAGGTGTTAATCTTGCGGATGTCACGTGCACCATAGATTCTGTCAGAAATAACAGCCATTACGCCCTTACCCTTGGCACTTGGATTAGAAGCCAGAGCTACAGACTGATGAAGATTTAGAGGGCCATCAGCAGAGATTGCAGTTGAAGGTCTCATAGAACCGGTTACAACAACAGGCTTGTCAGTCTTTAGTACAAGATTCAGGAAATATGCAGTCTCATCTAAGGTATCAGTTCCATGAGTGATTACAAAGCCGGATACTGATGAATCCTTAGCAAGTTTATTTATGCGGTTTGCAATCTGTAACCAGATCTCTGAGGTAATGTCATCTGAATTGATGTTGCAGATCTGCTCACCATGAACATTAGCTACGTCAGATAGCTTTGCAGCCTCTGCCAGAGCCTCAACATTCAGCTGACCAGGCTTGTAGTTGGTTGACTTACCTTCTGCACCGGTACCTGCAATGGTGCCGCCGGTTGCCAGAATTGCAACTGTTGGAAGATTCTTCTTAACCTGTTTCTTCTCAGGAGCAGGAGTGCTTACAACGGTAGTTGCGCCTGTGGTTGCTGGCTGAACTGTAGGCTGAGCTTCGGTGTTGGTTGCACAGCCTGTTGTAATAGCTAAAGCTAAAGCTATTGGTAGAATAGCTACACCTTTAAATAGATTTGTTTTCATAAATAAACTCCAATTGTTTGAGACATTTTTCTTTACGTTTTATCGCAAAGAAATGAAATATCCTCTTAACGTGTAGACCTGCAGTAAAAAGGATAATTTTTACTGTTAGCTCTGACTGACGCTGATATGTGTTTGATTTTATGTTGTTATTTATAAAAAACAACCTGACACCATCATTTCTCCCTATTAAAGGACACAATGAATTATTTACATGCACAAAATCACTTTTGAGGTGCATTTTCCCTGGAAAAATAATTCCTTTTCCGAGAGTTGCCAGCACCTTAAGCATCCGTGCGTAAATTTAGTGCAAAGTCGCAAGGTCTAGTATAAATTTGCTCAAAAAATTAAATTTTGACGAGATTCAATAAATTGATAAAAAGAAAAAACTTAGGATAATTATTTGAATTTAAAACGAGTTTTATTAAATATTAATTTAAAGCTCTGATATAGAACTTACCTTTTCCTACGAAAATTATTAAAAGCAAAAAACAAAAAATACTGTTTTCCTTTGATGGTTATTATGATTCTGAGCTTTATTTATCTATGCCTTAAGATGACTAGAGAAGAGGCTTATGACATATTTTTTCACAGTTGTTTTTAAGATTCAGACAGTTATATCAGCTCTTTTTCAAAATTTATCCTATATTTGTATAAGTACACAGATATTTCTCGGAGTTTATTATGCTGTTAAATGTTGCATATGTAGTAGCTGGAGTTCTGCTGCTGTTCTTTATCTATGATATGTTTTTGAAGAAAAAACCTAATTTTCGCAGCCTAATGATTTTTGTGGCTGGCATCCTGAGTGTTGCAGCCTGCACCTATATTCTTTCCACTAAAATTGAAGATCATCTTAATGACTCGTTGCATCGGGGACAGCCACGTTCCGTATCCTGCATGTTCAATAATCCTGTGGTAAATCCTAAATCATTTACAGATGATGTAGCCAAATATGCTGCTCTGTGTAAGGATGATTATGAAAAGAAATACGGAGATTCAATCAGGATTCTACCTTCATATGAATATTCATTCATGGATTCAGGTGCATATCTTGATGTTACCTTTGATGTAATTTAACTTATAAAAGATAAAGATAAAAAATAACAGCTTAGTAAAACTTCTTTAAAAAGCTATCTTAAGATAGCTTTTTTTATTCCATAATATTTTTACTCGGTTAAAACCGACTCGGTTGTAACCGAGTAAAAACACAGAAGTTAAATCCTAAGCCAGTAAACCAGCGCAGATTCTGTCCGGCAATAAGACTAGCACTGCTGACAATGAACACAGTCAGGACCAGAAAAGATCATCGCATAGGCTTTAATTTTAATAGATGGATCTGCAGATTTTTTTACCTGCAGATCATAGAAAGACAACTAGTGTTTTGAAAAATTAAACTAGGGAAACCTGAAGTTTCTTTCCAAGGCCGCTAGTTTGGATCTATAAAAAACTATAAAGATATATAAAAAGCTATAAATTTATAGGTTTTCTACCAACTTCCTGCTTCAACACTGCTGGTTGCAATCCCATTTATTTCTAAATCAGATAACAGAGCCGTCAGCTCTACAGGCATTAGTTCGGAGATAGCTTCTCCTACGATTTTTATCTGTTGTCTCAGGTTAATTGCCGCGTTCAGGTCGCGATCTATTGTCAAGCCGCATTTTGGACATTCATAGCTTCGGTC
>JAGDBH010000145.1 GCA_017959135.1 Succinivibrio sp.
CCAAGAACGCAGCTCCAGCTGCTGCTCCTGCACCAGCACCTGCTCCAGCTCCTGCTCCTGCACCTGCACCAGCAGCTAAACCTGCAGCTCCAGCAGCTCCTGCTGCCGCCAAACCTGCAGCTAAGGCTGATGCTGCAAAGGCAGCTCCTGAAGTTGATACTACCGTGCGTGTTGAAACTCAGGTTCTTGATGACATCATGAATCTTGTCGGTGAGCTTGTTCTTGTCCGTAACCGTCTGGTTAACATGGCTTCAAGACGTTCAGATCAGGATATGTCAAAGGCAATCTCCAATCTGGATGTTGTAACTTTGGAACTTCAGAATTCTGTAATGAAGACCCGAATGCAGCCTGTTAAGAAGGTATTCGGTAGATTCCCTCGCGTTGTTCGTGACCTTGCACGTAAGCTTGGCAAGAAGATTGAGCTGAGAATGGAGGGTGAGGATACAGAATTAGATAAGAACCTGGTTGATGCTCTGGCTGACCCTATGGTTCATATGGTTCGTAACTGCTGTGACCACGGTATTGAGGATCCTAAGGATCGTGTTGCAGTGGGCAAGCCTGAAACTGGTGTGGTTTTACTGAGAGCTTCTCAGCAGGGTGACCATATTCTTCTGCAGATTCAGGATGATGGTCAGGGTATGGATCCTGATATCTTAAGAGCAGTAGCTGTTAAGAAAGGCCTGATGGATGAAGGTGCAGCAGACAGACTTTCAGATTCTGAAGCTTTAAACCTGATTTTCGCACCAGGTTTCTCAACCAATACAGAGATTACCGATATTTCTGGTCGTGGTGTGGGTATGGACGTGGTTAAGACCAACATTTCCAAACTGAATGGTACTGTAAATGTTATCTCTACCTACGGCAAAGGCACCACCATTGAAATCAAGGTTCCTCTGACACTGGCAATTCTTCCTACTCTGATGATTTCTGTTTCAAACAGAACCTTCGCTTTACCATTGACATCTGTTTCAGAGATTTTCTATCTGGATCTTGATTCAATGAGAAACGTTGATGGTCTAAATACCATTGTTATCCGTGATAAGGCTATTCCGCTGTTCTTCTTAAAACAGTGGTTTGAAAAGGTCTCAATCAAAGAATATCTGGAGAATAAGGCTCACATTGTTCTGGTTCAGGTTTCAGCTGCACAGCTTGTTGGCTTTGTTGTAGATGAACTGTTAGGTCAGGAAGAAGTTGTTATTAAGCCTCTTGATGAAATCCTTCGTCATACTCCTGGTATGGCAGGTGCAACCATCACTTCAGATGGTGGTATTGCACTGATTCTGGATATTCCTGGTCTGATGAGAGCTTATGCTCATAAGGATGCAGAGCGTGTACCTCTGCAGTCAGACAAGCATGTTGAACATGAACAGAAAACAGAGGATGCGCCTGCAAGCGTTCCTGAAATAACTAATAATAACGAAGAATAAGGATAACCTATGACCAAAGTTTTGATTGTTGATGATTCTAGCTTTTTCCGTAAGCGTCTAAGAGAGATTGTTGAATCAGACCCTACCATGGAGGTTGTAGGAGAAGCTAAAGACGGAAAAGAAGGCGTTGAACTAACTACTAAAGTACGTCCTGATGTAATTACCATGGACGTTGAAATGCCTGTAATGGATGGTATTTCTGCTGTTGCCGAGATCATGAAGAAGAATCCTACTCCGATTCTTATGTTCTCATCACTTACTCATGAAGGTGCTACTGCAACATTTAAGGCTCTGGAAGCCGGTGCAGTCGACTTTATGCCAAAAAACTTCGATGATATCGCTCACCGAAGAGAGGATGCAATCAAGAATCTGATTGCTTCAATCAAGGCTGTATCTCGAAGCCGTGTAAGAGGTTTCAGACCATCTGCTCCTTCACCAACCATTGCAACCAAGACTGTTCCTGCATCTGCAGCTGTTGCCAAACCTGCTGCAACTGCAACACGTGCACCTATAGGTACAACTGCAAGTACACCTGCACCAACAGCTGGTTCTGCAAAGGAAGCCTACAATCAGATTAATGCAATGCTGGCTGCAAATCCTGGAACACCAGCAAGTGCGCTGAAGTTTACCTTTGGTAACCATAAGTCTGAGACCACTACCTTCAAGAAGTCAGGTAAGCCTCATTCAATTGTTGCTATAGGAAGCTCAACCGGTGGCCCTATTGCTCTTCAGGATATTATTCCTAAGCTGCCTAAGCTGAATGTTCCTGTTGTGATTGTTCAGCATATGCCGGCATCATTCACAACCACTTTCGCTGCAAGACTTGATGCAATTTCCAATCTGCATGTGGTTGAGGCAAAGGATGGCGATATTCTTGAAGCTGGTACCTGCTATATTGCACCTGGCGGTACTCAGATGATTTTTGAGAAGGTCGGTGTAAAGGTAAGATGCCGTGTTATCGGAGATACTGGAAGAACTACCTACAATCCTTGTGTGGATGTTTCTTTCGCCTCTCTTTCAAAGATCTACGGCGGTAAGGTTCTTGCCATGATTCTGACCGGCATGGGATCAGATGGCTGCGAAGGCTGTACAATCTTAAAGAAGCTTGGTGCTGTTATCTGGGCTCAGAATGAGGAAACCTGTGTTGTTTATGGTATGCCTCAGGCTATCGTAAATGCTGGCGTTACAGATCTGGTTCTTCCTTTGGGAGAGATCGCAGGGTGTATCGTTAAAGAACTGGGTTAATAAAAGAAAAGGCAGGTCCCTATGAACTTTTTGGGTATTTTTCTTGCGTGTGGATGTATCGTATGTTCTATGATGCTAGAAGGTACATCTCCTGCAATGATGTTAGAGTTGCCTGCTTTCTTGGTTGTGGTAGGTGCTTCCTTCTTCGCATGCTGGGTGCAGTTCCCTCTGCCTCAGATTATAGGAGCATTCAAGTGTATGCTATGGACACTTGCTCCTCCACGTATCGGCTTTGAATCTCAGGTTGAACTTTTAGTCGGCCTTTCAACAACTGCTCGTCAGCAGGGACTGCTGGCTCTGGAAAATTCCATTTCATCCGCATCTGATGACTATACCCGTGATGGTATTCAGATGATTGTGGACGGTGTGGATAAGGATGCTCTGAAGGAAATTCTAGAGCAGGGTATTGCTGTTGAAGAAGCTAAATACGAACCTTACGCAAAGATGCTTGAAGCTATGGGCGGTTACTCTCCTACCATGGGTATTATCGGTGCGGTGCTAGGTCTGATTCACGCTATGTCCCTGTTGGACCGTCCTGACGAACTAGGTCCTGCTATTGCGGTGGCATTCGTTGCAACCATTTACGGTCTGGTTCTGGCAAATATTATCTGTCTTCCAGCTTCTAACCGTGTTAAGGGTATTATTGCTGAAATGGGCCTGTATAAGTACATGACCTTAGAGGGGCTTGTATCTATCGCATCAGGTGAGAACACCATGATGTTAAAGCGCCGTCTGGCAGTTTACACCGGTGGTGATAAGACTGAAGGCGGAAGTTAATATAATAATAAGGCATTGATATGAAAAAAAAGCCGCCAGAGCCCGAAAACCTTGAACGATGGATGGTGTCCTATGCGGACTTCATGACTCTGCTGTTCGCTCTGTTCGTGGTTCTTTACTCCTTCGCTATGGCTAAGCAGTCTGAAGCCAAATCTATGGTTGAGAGTATTGCTCAGGCCTTCAATGAAACTGCAATCAGTTCTCCTGGTGGAGCTCTGCTGGTTCCTGGTTCTCTTGCTCAGCAGCTTGCTCAGGAAGTTCAGGAAGCAGTTCAGTCTATGCAGTCTGCGCAGGGTGATACCGGAAAGCAGATTATCGAAGATGGTGGTGTGATGATGAATTTCCAGATCACATCAACCCAGTCAAATCAGGAAAGAGATGATACAACATCAGGTTCTGACGATGAGATGGATGGTCAGAATAATGCAGATTCAGCAAATGCGTCTGGTGATCTTGTAATCTCTGATAACAGTACTGTATCCAAGAACGTTAATCCAAAATCCAATGCTCCTGACGGTGGTGCACAGTCTGGTGAAGGTGGTTTCCAGGCAGGTGGTAGCGCTGATCACTTCGAGCAGGGCGGTCAGTCTGATGTTAATGCCGACAGTATTGGTGAAGGTAAGGTTGGAACCCAGTTTGATGCTGTCAGAAGATCTATTTCTGAAGCTATTCATGATACCGGTATGGAAAAGTACATTGATATGGAAGAAAATCCACACTGGCTGTCAATCAACGTAAATTCAGGCTTACTGTTTGCAGAAGGCAGTGCTTCAATTCTGGCTGCATCAAGGCCAATTATCCAGAGAATTGCAGTTGCTATCTCAAACATCAATAACTACATCAGAATTCGAGGCTATACTGATAATTCCTTTATTCCAAATGGAATCTTCATAAACAGCTGGGATTTGTCTGCAAACCGTTCACTTTCTGTTTTAACCGAGCTGGAGCGTGCTGGAATTGTGCCAGAGCGTATGGCTATCGAGGCATATGGTGAGTATTCTCCAACCTATTCAAATAAGACTGCTGCAGGCAGAGCTATGAACAGAAAGGTTGTAATCGCAATTTCAAGGTATGCAATGGATAGAAAGACTCCTCTTGACGCAACAGAAATTGAGCAGGATGTACTGAACGGTGGCAATGAACCAAGCGTAAATGCTGGTCAGGGTGATGTTGAAGTTAAGCGTGGTGAAGGTAATACAATCGAACTTGATTTCGGTTTATAAATAATAATTAAGGAGCCTTTTGTGCTAGTTTGGTCAATCGCAAGTCAGAAAGGCGGTGTTGGTAAAACAACAACTGTCGCATCATTAGCAGGTTGGTTACAGAAAGAGAATCTGAATGTTCTCATAATCGACACCGATCCTCATGCCTCTTTGACTAGCTATTTAGGTTTTGACTACAATAATATCGAGAAAAGTCTTTATGATCTGTATACTCAGGAAACCTTTACTAAAGAGAGTATTCAGTCCTGTATAACTCATACAAATTTTCCAAATCTCGATATCATCGCTTCAAGCATGACTCTTGCAACCATTGACAGAAAGCTGTCTGGTCGTTCTGGAGTTGGTCGTATTCTAACCAATGCACTTAAGCTTATTGAAGATGATTATGATGTTGTTCTGATTGACTGTCCTCCTGTACTTGGAGCTCTGATGGTTAACGCTCTTGTTGCAAGTACCTCAATTCTGGTTCCAACTCAGACCGAGTTCCTGTCACTTAAGGGGCTTGAAGGTATGGTTCGTACCTTTAACATTATGCGCAAGGCTGATAATGGCTGCATCATTAACTATACTGTTATTCCTACAATGTACTATAAACGTACCAAGGCAAGCAGAACTTCGTTAGAATATCTGATTGCTCATTACAAAGATA
>JAGDBH010000146.1 GCA_017959135.1 Succinivibrio sp.
AAGCGCAATGAAAAGACTGAGAAGGCTGGAAAGCAGTCTCGTCAGGAGGCAAATGAAACTCCACAGCGTCAGCCAAAACAGCAAAGACAGCGTAAGGCTCGCAACAACGCCGCAGAGGATGCTCCAGCAAAAGAGCCTCGTTCTCGTCGTCAGCCAAAGGAATCAGCTCCAAAGGAGGAACGCAATGAGCAGCGTTCATCTGAGCAGACTCCAGCTCCAAAGCCAAGAAGAATCAGTACACCTCCAAAGCCAAAGGCTGCAGAGTCTAAGATTAAGGAAGTAAAGCCTTACAAGACTCCAAAGAGAGAATATACTGAAGAGCAGATGGAACAGGGAAAGGATTTCTCAGTTGACTTCAGCAACATTCCTTCAGGTCGTGATATTCATGAAGACCTTCACATTGAATACTCAATCAAGGTTGGCGGACTTCGTGATGCAGAATTAAACGGCATCGAGGGAATCTCAGAGCCTACTGTTGATCCTGTTGATTATTCAAACGTTCCTTCAGGAAGAGATTTTGACAAGGGTAATGCTGTAGAAACTTCACCTAGAGCAGGTGGTTTAAACGGTAAGACCTCAAGCGCTGCAACCAAGATTATTGATACCCAGCGTGAGACAGATCCTTTCATTGAGAACTAACGTTTAATATAGAATACAGATTAAAGCCGGTAAGTAAAATTACCGGCTTTTTTTGTGTTAGTATTTTTTTCAGTTTTTTTTAATATAATCAAATGATTTTCTTTGAAACAAGAACCTTGTTTAAGAATAATATTTTATTTTGCACTAGACTTAACTCATAGTTTAATGAGGGGTGGCCATGGATAAGTCTCTATTACCTAACATATATGAATTCATTTCCAAAACATACCCTTTCTCTCAATTGAGTGAACTTGAGAAAGATGCTACTGCAACCAAGATTCAGATTACCTATCATTCCCCAGGAGATGTGCTTGAGGATGAAACTCTGGCAGGTGCCGGCCTGTTCATGGTTAGAGCCGGTGTAGTTGAAACCAGATATAAGAATGACGGCTCACTAAGAGGAAGATTCAGTGTTGGTGATACCTTCGGTTTCACTCAGATGGATAAGGAAGGAAAGAGTGACTATAAGGCTGTTTTCCTTGAAAATACCCTTCTCTATCTTCTTCCAAGAACAGTTCTTCACTATTTAATTGAGAAAAATAAGGCTGTAGGCGATTACTTTGACTCAAAAGAGTGGGTTCGTCTATCCTCATCTCATAACTACGCTGATGAAATCTCAGAAGAGGAAAAACAGTCATCCACCTTTAAATCTATTGATTCTGTCTGCAATCACGACCTTGCAATCGTAACTCCTTCAACATCTATTGTTGATACAGCAATCAAGCTTGGCGAACACAATGCTGATATGGCGGTGGTTATTGAATATGACGAGCTTAAAGGTGTGGTTACCAAATCAGATATCACTCTTAAGGCTGTTGCCAAGAGTATGGATATCAATTCTCCTATTAACGAAATCATGACCAGAAACATCATGACCATCGATGCAAATCAGTCTGTATACGACGCTTTAGAAATGATGGTTATGTACGACATTAAAAACATTCCGGTCATGAAAAACAACAAGGTATTCGGTACAGTTTCAACCACCAGTCTGCTTCAGAATTCTCAGCTTCAGACAGTTTACCTGTGTCAGGAACTTCAGACAGCAAAGGATGTGAACAAGATCATTTCCCTGTCAAAACAGAAAAAGGAAATCTTCGAAACTCTGGTAACAACCAACGTTAAGCCTCACACCATTCAGAAGGTTATGAGTCATATTGCAGACAACTTTGCTCAGGCTTTTGTACGAATCGCAGAAGATCAGCTGGGACGTGCTCCTGTTGACTATGCATTCGTTGCAGCTGGTTCTCAGGCTCGTTCAGAGGTTCAGTTCCTGTCAGATCAGGATAACTGCATCATTACCAAGACCGAGCTTACAGACGAACAGAGAGAATATTTTGTAAAGCTGGCTAAATTTGTAACCGAAAATCTTGATAAGTGTGGATACCCACTGTGTGACGGAAATTTCATGGCATCAAATCCTCGCTGGGTAGCAAGTCTTGATACATGGAAGTCATACTACACCAAGTGGATTTCAGATACAGACCAGGATGCTATTCTTTCAAGCTCTGTATTTTTAGATATGAGATGTCTTTACGGTCATACCCTGCTGGTAAAACAGTTGCGTATGCATCTGATAGAAACAGCAAAGAACAACAGCCGCTTTATGGCAACTCTGATGAATATATCATCAGCAGTATCACCTCCTGTAGGTACTTTCAGACAGTTTGTTCTTACAAAGGACGGAGACAACAAACCATATCTGAATATCAAGAAACAGGCTATCAATCTGATTATTGAAATGGCTCGACTATACGGTATCTGCGCACAGACAGACACCACTGATACCTACGAAAGATTAAAGGCTGCAGTTAAGGCAGATCTGTTAAAGGAAGAAGACTATAAAGAGCTTTCAGAGGCTTATACCTTCCTAAATAGCGTACGATTCAATCACCAGCTTAAGTCCATGAAAAACGGAGAAAAACTCTCTAATAACATTGTTCCTAATGATTTAAGCCAGTTTGAAAGAAACCACCTAAGAGATGCATTCCAGATTATTGCTAAGCATCAGAAGGGTGCTCTGTTCAGATTCTCAGGAGGACGCGGAGTTCTATAATGGAAATCTTAAAGCTATTTGACAGGATCGAGAAGTACCGTAAACAGTGTAAGAAATTCCTGTCATCATCAAGATGTACAGAGGAAATAAGACCGTTTTATGAGAGGGAACTTCCTTCTTCAGATAGCTTTATTGATCAGTGCAAATTTACCTCAATTGACTTTGAAACCACCGGAGTCGATCCTACTGACAATTACATTCTGTCTATAGGCGGAATCGGTCTTGTTAAAAATTCAATTGATTTCAATACATCATTTCATTATTTCGTTAACAATTCCAAATACATCAAAAAAGACTCAGCTGTTATCAACCAGATCACACCTGAACAGCTAATTAACGGAAAGGATCCTGTTGTTGCTGTAATTGAGCTTTTAGATAAAATCTCAGGCGGACTTGTTCTTGTTCACTGCAAATATATTGAGATGAATTTCATTAAAAAGACATTAGGTCTTGAGGAAAAAGATCCTCTGCCATTTATTGTCTTTGACACTATGTCAATTGAAAAGAATCTAAGACGCAATGAACCAAATCCTGATGTAAGACTTGTTTCCATCAGAGAAAAAAGAGGATTCCCTGCATATGAAGCACATAATGCCCTGGTTGATAGTCTTGCTACTGCAGAAGTATTCCTTGCTCAGCTTAAGGATCTGTTTGGAAACAAAAGAGCTACAGTAGGACCTGTAGCTGAAAGATCTTAGTTAACAAACAACAAAAGGAATTGAAATCTTTAACTGCGCCTCTGTGGCGCAGTTTTTTATTGGAATGATTATTTTAGAATTGCAGGTAGGTTCTGAACATCACAAACCTGAAGAAGTGCACGTAGAACCTTTGGATTACCTGAAACTACGTTTCCGCTCTTAACATAGTTTGGCTCGCCCATAAAGTCAGTTACGATACCACCAGCTTCACGAAGAATTAAATCACCTGCTGAGAAATCCCAAGCCTTTAAGCCCTGCTCTAGATAGCCGTCAAAACGACCACATGCTACATAGCATAGATCTAAGCTTGCTGCGCCCATACGGCGTACATCAGCACAATTTGAGATTAAACGGGAGAATAGTTCAAGATAAGCATGCATTCTGTCACGATATCTTGTTGGGAAAGCGGTACCAATAATAGCACCGTCTAATGAATCACGTGTACCAACACGAATTCTGCGGCCATTTAAAAATGCTCCACTTCCACGAGCTGCAGTGAACATCTCGTTTGCCATTGGATCAAAAACTACACCAATTTCAGTCTTGCCGTTGTGTCTTAAAGCAATTGATACTGCGCAGTGAGGAATACCCTGAACAAAGTTTGTGGTACCGTCGATTGGATCAATAATCCACTGATATTCTGAATCTGGATTACCCTGAACACCACCTTCCTCTGCAATAACGCCATGGTCTCGGAAAGCCTTTAATAAAGTGTCAACGATAACTTTTTCACACTGTTTATCAATGCTTGTAACCAAATCATCTTTATTCTTTGTTGCAACTTCAAAAGTATCTTGCTGGCCAATATTGCGTGCAATTAGATTACCAGCAGCACGTGCAGCACGAACTGCAATGTTAAGCATTGGATGCATTTTTAAATTCCATTTTTGAAAAAGCGATACACCGAACTGAGGATTTTTCCCACATTGGTGCTAAAAAATTTTGACTAATTATAATATAATTTTTTAGAAATTTTGAATTTATAAAAAAAAATTACATTACATTCTGTTTCTTCACCTTATTTTTTTGAAGAAATCAGATAAAAAAGCCTTTTTGGCTTTTGGGATTTAGGTTACTTTCGGATTAGAGACTGCAAATGCATAAGATTATTCTTGCATTTGGTCTTGTTTTGCTTCTGATTACAGGCTGTACCACGCATAATGATGTGGCAGAGGATCCTGTCAGGGCCGAGCTTTTAAAACCAGCTCCACCAGAAAAAGCTGAGACAGATGCAGATAAAGAGCAGAACACAGAAGACAAAAACAAAGATAACGAGGAGAGCGAAGGCTTAGCCTACTACCTGACAGTCGGTGTTGGAGCAGTATTCTATACAGGTCTTTGCGTACTAAACGAGATAGTCAGTCATTAAAGAGAAGTTTTATCTTCTCTTTATACTTTTTTGGGTTGAATGAATATGGCAGATAAAGATTTATATACAAAGGTTAAGTCGGATTTAGCAAACGCTGGAATCAATGATGGTCACTTCCAGTGGTATGCTTTGATGCTTGGTGCGCTGGCAAAAGGCATCACTCCAGGCAACAGAGTATTCAACTCCATCTTTTCAAATCTGTTAAATGACGGAGAACCTCTTCCGGGAGCAGTGGTTGCTGCTATGACCAATCTTGCTATGGATTGTGAATCAAAGCTTGAGAATGCAGACGAGGATCTGTTTGCAATGCCTGATTCATCCGTGGAAAGGAAAACCAGACTTCAGGTTTTAGCAGACCTTTCCTACGGTCTTTCATTAGGATTAAGCATCAATGCCGAAGATGGCACCATGGAAAAGATAAAGGATAAAGATCTTCTGGCTGATCTTGCAACAATCTCTGAGGTCTCAAGAGTTGATACCGATGCCGATCTTGATGAAGAAGATCTCAAGAATGTTCTTGAGTTTATGCTGGATGTTTTAACCAAGACCTACCAGAAACACCAGTAACCATTTTTATACTGAAACACTCTTAAAGAGTGTTTCAGCTGTATTTTTCTAGTCCTTATCATCAAGGCCTGGCATTAGAATCAGAGCCTGTTTCAAATCAGCAATTTCATCACGAAGAGCAGCTGCTTCCTCAAACTTAAGCTCTCTTGCAAGTTCAACCATCTTGTCAGTTAATACCTTGATTCTTGATGTGATTTCCTTAGCTGTCATTCTGTGAGCAGAATTCTTCTTCTCCCATTCCTTTCTGGACATAGGTCTCTTACGCTCCTCATCAGGAACCTTAAAGGAACTGGTATCGTTGATGTCAACTTCCATAATATCCAGAATCTTCTTTTCAATCTGCTTAGGAACGATGCCGTGGTCATGATTGTATTTTTCCTGGATCTCACGTCTTCTCTGAGTTACATCAATAGTTTCCTGCATCGAAGGTGTAATCTTATCAGCGTAGAAGATTGCCTTGCCGTTAACATTTCTGGCGGCACGACCAACAGTCTGAATCAGAGATCTCGTAGAACGAAGGAAGCCTTCCTTATCAGCATCCAGAATAGCAACAAGAGATACTTCCGGCATATCCAGACCTTCACGCAGCAGGTTAATACCAATCAAAGCATCGAACTCACCTAGGCGCAGGTCACGGATAATCTCCATTCTTTCAACTGTATCAATATCAGAGTGCAGATATCTTACACGTATATCATGTTCAGCAAGATATCCTGTCAGCTCTTCTGCCATTTTCTTGGTAAGAGTTGTCACCAGAACACGCTCATTCTTTCTAGCGCGCTCACGAATCTCACTCATAACATCATCAACCTGGGTGGCAACAGGTCTTACTTCAATAATCGGATCTAGAAGACCGGTTGGTCTGATAATCTGTTCAACAACCTGAGATGACTCCTTTAACTCCATATCTGCAGGAGTTGCGGACACATATAAAGTCTTAGGCTGAAGCTTTCTGAACTCGTCGAATTTCAGAGGACGGTTATCAAAAGCAGAAGGAAGACGGAAGCCGAAATTTACTAAGCTTTCCTTTCTTGAGAAATCACCTTTATACATGGCTCCAATCTGAGGAACAGTTACATGCGACTCATCAATAATCAGAAGACCGTCTTTAGGAAGATAATCAAAAAGACATGGAGGAGGTTCTCCTTCTTTTCTTCCTGTCAGATATCTTGAGTAGTTCTCGATTCCTGAGCAGTAGCCAAGCTCGTTGATCATCTCAATATCGTAGGTTGTTCTCTCTCTGATTCTCTGTTCCTCAAGCAGTTTTCCTTTCTCAAGAAAATACTGGCATCTGTCCTGTAGTTCTTCCTTTATCTGATCTACCGCATGATCAAGAATATTCTTAGGTGTTACATAATGAGTCTTAGGGAAGATGGTAACTCTAGGCAGAATCTGCTTAATCTCACCTGTGAGAGGATCGAAGGTCTTAATAGACTCAACCTCTTCATCAAAAAGTTCAATTCTTACCGCATAGCCGTCAGAGTCTGAAGGATAAATATCGATAACATCACCTCTAACTCTGAAGGTTGAACGAGCAAAACCAAGATCATTTCTGGTGTACTGAAGATCTGAAAGTCGTCTTGTAATCTGCTCCTGTGAAATAAACTCACCACGAGAAACATGAAGCATCATTTTAAGATAGGTTTCAGGTTCACCCAGACCATAGATGGCAGATACAGAACAGACCACAATCACATCCTTTCGCTCCATAAGAGCCTTGGTGGCAGAAAGTCTCATCTGATCGATATGATCATTTACCTGGGCATCCTTTTCAATATAGGTATCAGATGCTGCTACATAGGCCTCAGGCTGATAGTAGTCGTAGTAGGAAACGAAATACTCCACCGCATTCTCAGGGAAAAATTCCTTCATCTCTCCGTACAGCTGAGCAGCAAGAGTCTTGTTATGTGACAGAATCATGGTAGGACGGTTCAAAGAAGCAATAATATTTGCCATAGTAAAGGTTTTACCTGAACCAGTAACACCTAGGAGAGTCTGAAACTTATCGCCTCGCTCAAAGCCTTTACGAATAGCCTCAATAGCCTGAGGCTGATCACCTGTTGGCTTAAACTCTGAATGTAGCTTGAAATCCATAAATATAAACCGGTAAGATTATTTTGAGTGGCAGAACTGCCATGTTATGAATATTACTTTCGAAAGTAATGCTAACACTAAAAGAAAATTAAGAGAATTGTAAACAGAGAGAAAATTTATCTAGTGCAGAAATAAAAAAAGCAACCAAAGGTTGCTCAGTGCGTGGCTCCTCCTGCGGGACTCGAACCTGCGACATACGGATTAACAGTCCGCCGTTCTACCGACTGAACTAAGGAGGAATACCTAGCTTTTTTGTTTTTTGATTGGCTCCTCCTGCGGGACTCGAACCTGCGACATACGGATTAACAGTCCGCCGTTCTACCGACTGAACTAAGGAGGAACGCCTCAATTTCATTTTCACCTTGTCGTGAAAACGGAAGTCATTATAGAGGCAGATCTTGTGTCTGTCAACACTAAAAAAGAAAAATAATTTCAGGATTTATGCTCATATGAGCATAAAACAAGAAGGGATTCGATATATAAGCCATTCTAGTATTTTTAATTTTTTCCGCTGTTCAAATAATCTCTGAAACTGCCCTTTGATTTCAGATTAGAACGCACATTTGGAGCTATTCTAAAAAACAGTTTCATCCTGTAAAAATTATCGCGAATATAAAAACCTAAAGGTACAAACAGAACTGCGCACAGGATAATTACAAGAAGAACTTCCTTTTCAATTACTATTGATTCCATATTCTCTCCTAATTCAGTTTGTACAGACTGTGCTCTTTGATAATCTTAGAAGCAAACTCCTCATCAGAGTGAGAGATTCTGTCATTGTTCTTGATGTCTATAAGCTCATCAAGGATCTTGTTTTTCTTAGAAATAATTCTGTTAGCCTTAAACAGATCAATAGAGGTACTGCTCAGTACCTGGCCAAAGATTTCAGGGAAACTGTTTTCAACATAATGAGGAATAAACACGTACAGCTCATTGTTTATAGCAGTACAGTAATCTCCTCCCTGCTTTGGAGAAAATCTCATAATACATTCCTCTATTGAAATCTCATCCTTAGGAGAAAGAATCAGCAGGCAGGCCTTAATATTCTCATCGTTAATATGCATGCTTACTATTGAATAAATCTTGTTTACAAAGACATCCGGATACAGAAAGCCATTCTCTTCCTTTGCCACCAGATGGTAGGATTCGACTATGTTTTCAAATGATGGATTTAAAGCCTTACTCATGGTCATAGACTTTAAGGAAGGTAGCATTGCATTGATGTAATCACTGTTTGAGGTTGATTCAAAAATGAAGTTGGTTCCACACTCAAGGAAGAAAGACCTTACACAGGATTCTACCTTTGGAACCTTTTCAATGATGATAATCTTTAAAAAGTTACCTCTCTTGGTTCTAAGTTCATAAATCTGTTTACCCAGAGAATCGACCTGATCACGTGAGGACAGACAGAAAATCAGAGTTGCTGCAATAGCCTTCTGTGAAGCATCTGTGAACAGATCTTCATTGGAATTGTAAAAGTGTATTGAGTTAAACAGAGACTTATCTATTTCAAGAGCATCAACATGGGTATAGCAGATTGAATTATCAATTGCATTATCAATGCTGTTGCTGTCAATCTTGAACTCATATCCCTTTGGACCAAGCTTTAATAGCGACTCACCATGAGAGAATACTCCCTCATTGTTTCGCCACATCTTGGTATCCAGCTTTAAATCAGCTCCGTCATAGCGTAATACTGCAAGACCAGAAATATAATGACTCTTTTTTGAGATCTTCTTTATAAGCATTTCAGGATGTTCACCGAAGCTTACAAACAGAATTGCAGTATTGAATCTTGAGGCAAAAATAGAAAACTTTGAAAGAAGCTTATCCAGCTCCTTACCTTCATATGGTAGTAAGGAAATCTCATCGAATAAAACAATAATAAATGAATTCTCTCTGGTCATTTTCATGAACTTAAAATCATTCACCAGAGTTTTCAGAAGATTGTTCTTATTTTTGTTTTTAAAAA
>JAGDBH010000147.1 GCA_017959135.1 Succinivibrio sp.
ATACAGTAACCGGTTTTAAACTGATAATGCATTCACTTTTTTAAGCTAGTATCGAGGCAAACACTTTATATAAATACAGACAAAACAAGTGATTGTCATATATTCACCATTTATACGAGAGTTTGATAAATGAATTCATGTAGCAACGCCATCCAGGAAACTATTCTAAGGGGATCTCCTGACTGTCCTTTCGAGTTCTATCATATCGATAAAAATCATCCTAAGTTTGCCATGACCTTTCATTATCACCTGGACTTTGAAATCATTCGAGTTCTGCAGGGAACTTTCTCTTTATTCATAAATGAGCGTCATTACGATTTAAAGCCAGGTCAGTATATCTTCATTGAAGGAGGCAAGGTTCACGGAGGAAAACCAGAGAACGATGACTGTATTTATGAATGTGTAGTATTTGATTTAAACCTGCTTTTTGATGACAGAACCCCAGGACATGGTTTTCTGAAAAAAATGTCTGAACACAGCGTTGTGTTAAATGAAATCTATTCAGAACAGACCGATGAAGAAATCACCCGCGCCTTTGACAATGTATTCGAGTTTACCAATCCAAAACAGAACAACGCCACCATTGCTTACGGTTCACTGCTTTTAGCCTTCGGCAAAATCTATAACAAAGGACTATATACCTCATATATAAGCCAGATTACGGGCAACTATACCAAACAGTTTGGCAGGCTGCCTATTCTGTTCAGATATCTGTACGACAACTTTCAGAGAGATATCTCTTTGGATGAAATGGCAAACACACTGGATCTAAGTCCAAAGTATTTCTGCAGATTCTTCAAGCAGATTACAGGATTGCGTCCTATCGAGTACTTAAACAACTTCAGACTTGAATGTGCTTCCATGAGACTTGCAACAGAAAATGAAAGCATCAATGAGATTGCCTACTCCTGCGGATTTAAAGATCCCTGCTATTTTGCAAAGATCTTCAAGAACTTCAAGAAAATGAGTCCAAGTGAGTACAGACGCCTAAACTTCAGTCAGAACAAGCTGGCAAATTAGACTTTTTATCTATTTATACATCAAAACGCGTCAGGAGACTGATTGTGCAGTTTTCTCCATGTCTGAGCTTTATCATTTAATTTAACTATCGTCTATGAGCGTTTTGCGCATAAGAAAATAAAAAAATTTCTTTATGATCACAAATGTTTAATCATACCGTTCTAAAGGTGAATATTAAACAAGGTTTTGTGAACATATTACTATCACCTATTTCCATTTTCCGATTAGAGTTGATTGTGGATAGAATAATGTTCTTTCCCAGAGAATATGCTGTTATTTCCAACGGCTCTGATAATCACAGAATAAAACAATAAAAATATATTAAACAAACATACAACGGAGATTGTTATCATGTTGAAAATCTTATCAAAAACTGCACTTGCAGTCGCAGTCTGCGCCTTCTGTTCAACAGCAGCATACAGTGCTGAATTCAAGGAAATTACTTTAAGACTGGCTCATACAGCCGCAACTTCTCATGCCCATAATAAGGCAGCAGAACAGTTTGCCAAGAATGTTAAGGAAAGAACCGGAGGTAAGGTAACTGTTGAGGTCTATCCTGCAGGTGAGCTTGGAGATCAGCCTGCTCTGGCAGAGCAGATTACCATGAGTTCTCTGGATATGGCCATCGTTTCCTTAGGTAATCTTGCCACCTACTCAAAGAAACTAAATGCCATGACCGCTCCATTCCTCTTTGAAAACTACAATCATGCACATAAGGTTATCGACAATTATGTAATGGACTGGATGAATGAAGGTCTTGCTCAGCATGACGCCTATGGTTTATCCATGTTCGACTATGGTTTCAGACAGACCACAACCAAGGGTATCGTGGTTAAGAGAGCTGAGGATCTGAAGGGAGTAAAAATCCGCGTACCACCTTCAGCAGGACTTCTGGCTGCCTTTGATGCAATCGGAGCCAATACCCAGAAGATTGCATACTCTGAGCTATATTCCTCATTAAAGCAGGGTGTTGTAGACGGACAGGAAAATCCGGTATTCACCATTTATGCCGATTCTCTGTTTGAAACACAGGATAATCTGGCTCTAACCAACCACTATTTTGACTGTCAGGCTCTGATAATCAACAAGGACACCTACGACGCTCAGTCAGATGAACTCAAACAGATCTTAAAGGAAGAGGCCATCAAGGCACAGAATCTTACCCGTGAAGAAATCTCCGGTGGCGAAGCCAAGGTGATTGAGCAGCTAAAAGACAAGGGAATGAACGTTACCACTCCTGACAGACAGTCATTCATTGACAAGATGGCACCAGCCTACAAGAAAATCGGAGAACTATCCGGACAGGAAGAAATGGACAAGCTGCTTAAGGCTGTTGCAGACAACAAGTAGACTGTCTGATTTGATTTAACCTGTCATTCTCGCTGTCATCTTATGGAAGGTAACTATCTGAAATTACAATAGATTACCTTCCTGATTTCAAAATACGGAACGTAATATGATCATGTTCTTTATCTTTGCAGGCGTACTGCTGCTGATGCTGATTGGTGTAAGCACTGCAGTTACCATGGGATTTACCTCGCTTGCAACCTTTCTTCTGGCTGGAGGCGGAATAGAAAAATTATTCCTTATTCCCCAGCGTATGTACGATCAGGTCTCCGGAATTACTCTGATGTCTATTCCATTTTTCCTTTTAATGGGAAACTTCATGAATGTAGGCGGTGTATCCGGCAGTCTGTTTGGCTTTGGAAGAGCCTGCCTTGGACATAGATGGGGCGGTCTGTCCAATGCTGCAATTGCAGCCTGTATGGTAATGGCTGCCATGTCAGGTTCTGCCGCAGCCTGTGCCGCCGGTATTGGTATGATTGCCATCGGAGAGATGTCAAAGTGCGGTTATGGAAAACCATTCTGCTGTGCAACCATTGCTGCAGGCGGAGCTTTAGGTCCTATTATTCCTCCAAGCATTACCCTGATTCTTTACGCAGGACTGACGCAGACCTCAGTTAATTCCCTGTTTGCGGCAGGAATCGTTCCTGGTCTGCTGATGGGTATCGGTTTTATGTCCTGGTCATCATATGTAAGCTACAAGAACGGTTATGCAAAAGAAGATCCTGTACCCTGGATTGAACGCTATGATGCCTTCAAGAAAGCTTTTTTAGCCCTGATGACTCCTGTCATTGTCATAGGCGGTATGTTCGCAGGCCTGTTCACCGCGACTGAAGCAGCCGCTGTTGCCAGTTTCTATGTAATGGTTTTAGGCTTCTTTGTTTACCACACTCTGCATATCAGGGATTTACCAAAAATATTCTGGGAAACCGTAGAACAGACTTCAAAGGTAATGTTTATTATTGCAACTGCAGGTTTCTTCCAGTACGTACTGCTGTATACACGTATTCCTCAGCAGGCAATTGCCTTTATTTCCGAAAGCTTCACCTCAATTATTCCTGTACTGCTGATTATCATTCTGGTGCTGGTTTTAATGGGCTGTTTCATGGAGGGAACCGCAATTCTGCTGATTACCGTTCCTATCTTTGTGCCTCTGGCAAAAGCCTTCCATTATGACGTAGTACAGATGGGTATTGTAATGTGCATTTCCCTTGCCGTTGGAGTTCTGACGCCTCCGGTGGGACTGAATCTGTATGTTATGGCTTCAATTACCGGAGAAAAGGTAATGGCTATTGCTAAACAGGCAGTTGGCTATGTTCTGATCATGATTGCAGTGGCAATTCTGGTAGCCTTCTGCGGACCTGTAACTCTAGGTCTTGGACATCTGATTAACTGAGGCTGATATATGAATACAGTATTAAATCTGCTTAAAGGCATAGATGCCATAGTCAGCAAGGTAACTCGTTTTATCTGCATAGCATCTATGATGATCATCTTTGTTATGTTCCTTCTGAACGTATTCGTAAGATTTGTGCCTATTTACAACTTTACCCAGACAGATGAATGGACTCAGCTCTTTTTAGTATGGGTGATTTTCTTTGGAGCACAGGAACTAGTGAGAACCAGAGGACACTTTATTGTTGATGTGATAACTGACAGAATCGTAGGTACACCAGCCGGCAAGATCTGCAGAATCATCTCCACAATCATTGAAGCCATCATGTATGCAACCATCTGCTACTACGGCTTTATACTAGTATGTCGCGCTCAGTCCTACATGCTGACCATCACCTGGCTACAGAAGAAGTATTTTTACATGGTAATTCCTGTAAGCGCCTTCTTTATGACCTGCTACTCTCTGAGAGATATCGTTCAAGCATTTAAACAGCCTTGGAGAGCCGAGAATAAAGTGGCTTGACACATATACAAAAAACTCGTAACTCCCTGGAAAAACCGGGAATTGCGAGCGAGCATGCTGAAGATAACTTAGAGCTATATTTAAAATATTATACCTAGGAATGTTAAGCATTTTTAGCTCCCTAGGTATGAAAAAAAATACAATAAATCAAAGAGTAATTCATTTTTATTGTTGGAGTCTGATCAAATAAATTATACAAAAACAGGTGCTAGAATAATCTGAGTTTCCTAATATTTTCTAATACAAAAAATACCCACATAAAGAAATAAAACTTAAGATCAAATGCATTAAGGAGTGAACAATATATGCAACGTCTATTAAACAAACCTGAGAATTACGTTGATGAGATGCTTGAAGGACTGTATGCAGCATCTCCTGATAAGGTTACCTATGTAAATGGCGATAAGCGCTGTCTTGTTTCTAAGTACAAGAAAAAAAGCAAGGTTGCTATTGCAACCGGTGGTGGTTCCGGACATCTGCCTCTGTTTTTAGGTTATGTAGGCAAG
>JAGDBH010000148.1 GCA_017959135.1 Succinivibrio sp.
AGTGGAGAGAAGAAAACTATCACCACCGAAGGTAACACCACCATGAGTTCTGGTGAATATACAAACACCACAAAAGATCCTGTCGAGCTTGATCTGGAAAAGAAAACTGTTAAGGGAACCAAAACAACCTATCAGTTAAACGGCTCTGTTCTCAACGGTGATGCAGAAGAATACGTATTTGATAATGCCCAGGGAAAGAAGGTCCTAAAGAAGGCAACTCTTTCAGGATGCCCTACTGACAATCGTTCATGGCACATGTATTCATCATCAGTTGAAGTTGATGACGGCGACAGTTTCGGTTCAGCATGGAATGATGTTTTCTACGTTGGTAAGGTCCCTGTTTTCTATACACCTTATGCAAACTTCCCTGTAACCAACAAGAGAAAGACCGGTCTTCTTCCTGCAAGTGTTGAATATAAGACAGGCCATGGTTTTGGCTATGAGCTGCCAATCTATCTGAATATTGCGCCAAACTATGATGCAACCGTAACTCCAGGACGAGATCCTGAACATGGTGCAAAATATGACGGTGAATTCAGATACATGCCTTTTGAAAACTTCACAGGTAGCATCAACGGAACATATCTTCCAAATGATCCGAAGTTCTCAAGAGTAGTTACCACAACCAATGGTACTTCATACACTGAAAGCTCCGAGTCAACCTCATCAGATCGCAAGAGATGGTTCTTAAATCTCAAGGACAGAGTAACCTTCCTGCAAAAAGATCTGGTTTTCACTCTTGACTACTCAAAGGTAAGAGAAGGTGACTATACCTATCTGAGCGACATCAGCCAGAAGGATGCCGCCGTAACCGACTCAAGTCTGGTTCAGTCTCTGCGCGGTGTTTACGATCAGGATAAATATGATGTGTCAGTGGAGCTGAGAAAGTACCAGAACATGTACTCAACCTCAAGCTTCAACACTTACAAACCATTTGCAATGCTGCCTCAGATTAAAATCAGAGGCTATGATACCTACAACAGATTTACCTACAGATCTGAGGGTGAACTTACAAGATTCAGCGTTGACAAATACACTTCAGACAACAAGAGTCTTTACATGAACAGACTGCATCTGCAGCCTTCTCTGAAGTACAATGCATTTGACTCCTATGGAACCACTGTTGATTTTGGTGCTACAGGATTCCTGACTCACTACGATCAGTCTGATCTTAAGTATTTCAGTACTGCATATCAGCAGCGTCTGGGTTACGCAAATGTACAGGATTCAATTACCAGAAGTACCTACCTTTTAGAGGCAAAGGCAAGGACCACTCTTGAAAGAAAGGTTCTTGATATGAATCATACCCAGACCTTAGAGCCTGAAGTTAAGTACATGTATATCCCATACAGAGACCAGAAGAACATTCCTCTATACGACACCACAAGCCGTTACGACGAATACTACACCCTGTTCTCACCAATGCGTTATGCAGGTATTGACCGAATTGCAAACCTCAATACCATTACAGCAGGTTTTACAACCAGACTTCTGGATTCACATGATCGTGAAAACATGAGATTCTCTCTGGCTCAGGGTTATAACATGGATAAACAGCGTGTACATCTGAATGAGTACTACGATAACTCCCTGTATGAGTCCAGACACAGAACTCCAATCGAAGCAAATTTCGACGCTGAGTACAGATCATTCAACTACCATGCCCAGGCACAGTATGATCCTGAGGATAAAGAGTTCTATGCATATAATGCGGGAATTCACTACACCAATAAGATGACCGGATTTAAGACCGGTATATCTTACAGATATCTGAAGAACGGCAACTATCTGGTTGAAGACGGCTTAACAGTCAAGGACCTGTCTCAGATTGGTCTGACAGCATCTCTGCCTCTGTCTCCATACTGGACTGTATTCGGAGCTTCATATCGAGATCTTGAGCAGAATTACAATATTGATACCAAGGTTGGAATCAGATACGATGAATGCTGCTACTCAATTGCACTGGTATACGAAGACTACCTCAAGTACAACTGGACCAAGAACAGACATGAAAATGATAGAGTTATCGGTCTGAATATTGAGTTTAAGGGCTTCTATACAGTTAACATCCGTAAGATTTCAGATGTAAGAGGAACCAATACCCATTACCTTCCAGACGTAATTCCTAACAACCTTAACAGATAAAGGAAGATTGACTGGAAATTAAATGAATTCTTAGGCAATATAGTTAATATTGTGCAGAATTCTAGATTATAAGAAAAAGGAGGCGAATTGCTTTTCTCCTAACAGGGAATTTATATTCGCAAATAAATTTATGAGAATAAAACAGACATTTACAAAGCTTTCTTTAATTGCAATGTTCGGTGCATCCTTAGCAGTTGCACCAGCTCTATCCTACGCAGAGGAAGAGATAGCACTGGATTCAACTGCCGCAGTTGTAAATGGAGGAATTATTCTTGAAAGTGACCTTGATCGTCACACCAGTGAACTGATGCAGAACTACAAGGCTCGCGGAGCTCAGGTTGACGAGCTTACAGCACGCCGTCAGGCTCTGCAGTCTCTGATTACCCGTTCTCTGATTCTTCAGCTGGCATCAGGTAACGGTGCAGATATTCCTGATATGCAGCTTGATTCAATTCTAAAGCAGACTGCTCTTAGAAATAACACTACTCCAGAGAAGATTCTGGCATCCTACGGAAATATTTCCGAAGCTCAGGCAAGACAGAAGTTCAAGGAAGATTATCTAATCAATGAAGTAAGACGTTCATCTGTAAGACAGAGAATCAATATTTCAGACAACGAAATCAATACCTATGCCAAGGCTTTAAAGGAAAGAGGAAGTGTTGAGCCAATGTACCACATCGGTCAGGTTGTGGTTCCACTGTCATCAAATCCTACTGAGCAGGAATACCGTCGTGCTCAGGCAAATGCACAGAAGGCATTAAAGGATTTAAGAGCAGGCGCTAATGTAGAAGAAGTTGCAGCTCAGTATGCTGTTGATTCTCAGAGTGCTGATTTAGGATATCTTCCTGAGACAGCCATTCCTTTACCATTCCTTCCTGCTTTAGTTAAAGCTAATCCAGGTGATGTCGTGGGTCCGTTCAGATCATCTGTAGGCATGCACATTCTGAAACTTTATGATGTTACCAAGAATGCAATTACCCCTGTTAAGACATATCGAGCTTCACATATTCTGATTAAGACATCTATCATCTTCTCAGACGAGGCTGCTATCGCCAAACTGAATTCAATCATGGATGATGTTAAGGCAGGAAAGATAACCTTTGCAGAAGCTGCTAAGAAATACTCAGAAGATCCTGGTTCAGCAGTTCAGGGTGGTGATTTAGGCTATCAGTCATTAGATGCATTTGATCCTGGCTTTGCAGCTGGAATTGCAGCTTTAAGTGTTGGTCAGTACAGTGAGCCTGTAAAATCAAGCTACGGCTGGCACATCATTCATCTTGATGATGTAAAGATTGATAAGGATTCTCTGAATGCATACAAGGATAAGGCAGCATCAATCATCTTTGAGAGAGAATTCGCAGAAGCTGTTGCCTACTGGGAGAGAGGACTGCGTGAGAGTGCCTATATCCATGTAATCGATCCAGAGCTTGTAAGAGCAGGTGCAGGAATTGAAATGGATAACACCACAACTTCACAGCCTCAGCAGAATAAAGACGGCCAGATTTCTCAGGGTTCTGTTTACATGAATTAAGTAAATTCACGATAAACAGCCTAAACTAGGTTATAATTCACTCAGCGTTGGTGTATCATCAGCGCTGATTTTGTTTTTTATACAGGTAAATATATGGCACTACCACCAGTACACATGAAAGCGAGAAAACGCTTTGGTCAAAACTTTTTAGTAAATGATCATATCATTGGTCAGATTGTAGACGCTATCAATCCAAAAGAAGGAGAGAAGCTTGTTGAAATCGGCCCTGGTCATGCAGCTTTAACAAGACCGGTTTTAGAGAGAGCAAAAAGCCTAACCGCAATTGAGCTTGATAGAGACCTGGTTGAAATTCTAAAGCATGATCCTTTCCTAAAAGGTCTTACCATCATCGAAGGCGATGCCCTGAAGGTAGACTTTGAAAAAATCGAAGGTGCGGGAAATCTGAGAGTATTCGGAAATCTTCCATACAACATTACCTCTCCTATCATTTTCCATCTGCTGTCACAGAGAGGAATTATTGATATGCACTTCATGCTGCAGAAGGAAGTTGTTGAGCGTCTTGCCGCTGCACCTAACAGCAAGGATTATGGCCGTCTGACTGTTATGACACAGTTCCATGCCAACGTTATTCCAATGCTGATTGTTCCACCTTCAGCATTCAGACCTGCTCCAAAGGTTACATCTGCTGTTGTAAGACTGAAACCTAAGGATCTTACCGATGAGGAGAGATCACTGGTACCTTATCTGAACAACGTAACTACCACAGCATTCTCTGCAAGACGCAAGACCATCAGAAATGCCCTATCAAAATTCTTCACTGAAAACGAGATTATTGATATGGGCCTTGATCCTATTATTCGTGCAGAGAACATTCCTGTTGAAAAGTATGTTGAACTTGCAAAAGCTATAAAGTACAGAGATAAAGTCTAATGGCAAATTCACCGGTATTCGAACTTCTACAAAGAAATAAGGACATCTTTGAAAACAGAAACCTGATTATTGCAGGTGATGTTTTTGATCCTATGATTCTGTCTTTAGTCAGGGGCAGTACTCATGCAACTGTAATCTGTGATAACTATGTAGCCTGCAAAGCCATGGCCGCAATGATCGGACAGAGCATGAGTTCAGACTTTCCGCAGGTGATCTCATACAAGCACGTTGAGCTTATCTTCTCCGATATTGAGTCAGCACTGCCTAAGATCCCACAGGCAGATACTCTGGTGTTACTGCTTTCAAAGGCAAAACAGCAGACAGTTAAGCTTTTAAATCTGCTTGAAGGAAAACTTGATAAGGGCGGCTATATCTATACCGCTGGATCTAATGACGGCGGTGCCAAGAGTGCAGATTCACTTCTAAAGCCAATGGGGGCTACCATC
>JAGDBH010000149.1 GCA_017959135.1 Succinivibrio sp.
ATGTGCAACCTCAGTCTGCTATGGACAGCTTGCTGCAATTGAAGAGCTTGGCTTTGACGAGTACAGCAGACTACTTGAGCAGTGCGGATTTAATCTGCCTAAGTACAACGGTACAGAAGATCTTCAGAGCTATATCAAAAAGAAGGTTATGCCTGAGCTTCTGACTACTGTATACCAGGGTTCAATAGTCTCAGGAAGCATTACCCGTGAGGCTGCCGCAGGTGTTTCATCAGACCTTGGTGCCGACCATCACGAGTGGTCTATTGCCAAGCTTGTAGATGAATATACTTCAGTAGTAAATTCAGCTTCTAAAACACCTATGACCTGGGAGAGTGATGACATTGCTCTTCAGAATATTCAGGCTCGTTCACGTGCTCCAGGCATCTGGATGGTTGCAAACAGATACAACAAGCTTCTGATTACAACCTGCAATGCCTCAGAGGATGCTGTGGGCTACTGTACCATGGATGGAGATACCGCTGGCGGTGTTGCACCTATCGGTGATATCTCAAAGAGCCGTGTTATGAAAATCAATGAACATATCGCTAAAGATGGTCTGATGGTAAATGACAAGGGCTTAAAGCTAGACTGTCCTCAGATGATGAAGGTCTGTGTTCAGGCTCCAACCGCTGAGCTTCGTCCTGGTGGAGAGCAGACAGATGAGCGTGATCTGATGCCATATGTAATTCTGGACAGAATTCATGTACTTCATCAGAATCACTTCCTGATTCCAAAGATGATTCTTGATACCATCGAAAAGGAATTCACTGATTTCTCCAGAGAGGATTTAAAGGGCTTTGTAATCAAGTACTTTAAGAAACTGTCTGTAAGTCAGTGGAAACGAGAGAGAGGCGCAACCACCTTCCACATTGAGTCATCAGATCTCAATGCAAAGAACGGTTTCGTTTTCCCTCTGCTGAACGATGGCTTCAGATCACTTCTAAAATCTCTGGATTAAACTTTAATCCTGTCTTCTGATATAACCATGTGCACCGATTAGTTGCACATGGTTTTTCCTTTATAAATCACTGTTTTTCTGCTAAAATACCTCCATCTTTTACAAATAATAATTATTGAGCAAATCATGTTTACAACTACAACAACATTCATCGTGTATATATTTGCCATGATTGTAATCGGCATATATGCAGCACGCGCAACATCTTCATTAAATGATTACGTTTTAGGTGGCAGAAGCTTAGGCAGAGTTATTACAGGTCTTTCAGCCGGTGCTTCTGATATGTCAGGATGGCTTTTAATGGGCCTACCCGGTGCTTTGTATGTTGCAGGTTTATCTCAGGCATGGATTGCAATCGGTCTTACCATCGGTCAGTGGTGCAACTGGAAATTCGTTGCCGCAAGACTGCGTTCATTCACTCAGAATGCCTCTGATGCTCTGACATTACCTGATTATTTTGCAGCCCGTTTTAAAGATAGACTGCGTATAACCTCAATTGTTTCAGCATTCATTATTCTGATTTTCTTCGTTGTCTACTGTGCATCAGGAATGGTTTCAGGTGCAAGACTGTTCGAACAGACCTTTGGCCTTGATTACCACAATGCACTTCTAATAGGTGCTGTATCAACAATTCTTTATGTTTGTATCGGCGGATTCCTAGCTGTAAGCTGGACCGATGCCGTACAGGCAACTCTGATGATTTTTGCTTTAATCATCACTCCAATCATCATTATCTACGATGTAGGTTCTCTAGAGCAGGCTAATGCTCTGGTTGCACAGAAAGGCCCAGATATGGCAGATATGCTCAAGGGTACAACCATCATCGGAATGATTTCACTTGCAGGCTGGGGCCTGGGCTACATGGGTCAGCCTCATATTCTGGTACGTTTCATGGCTGCAGCCTCTGTAAGAGGAATGGGCGGTGCCCGCAGAATCAGTATCAGCTGGATGATCTTCTGTCTGACCGGTGCTGTTATGGTTGGTTACTACGGTGTAGCATTCGCTGCTAAGCATCCAGAGATTTCAGTAAACAATCCTGAGCAGATTTTCATTATTGTTACACAGACCTTATTCTCACCATGGATTGCAGGTATTCTTCTATCAGCAATTCTTGCAGCTGTAATGTCTACTCTTTCATGTCAGCTTCTGGTTTCATCAACCACTCTGACAGCTGACTTCTACTGCAGACTGCTTCGTCCACACGCATCTCAGAGCGAACTTATCTGGGTTGGTCGTGGCATGCTTCTATTAGTTGCAGCAATTGCCTATATAATCGCTCTTGATCCTAATTCAGGAATTCTTAAGCTGGTTGCCTATGCCTGGGCTGGCTTTGGTGCTTCATTCGGTCCTGCTGTTCTAATCTCAGTATTCTGGAAGAGAATGACTCTTGCAGGTGCTATCTTTGGTATGGTCGCAGGTGCCGTAACAGTAATTATTTGGGAATTAGGTCAATTCTTTGGATTATATTCACTTGTTCCTGGATTTATTATTTCTTCACTTGTTATTTTCGTGGTAAGCTTAATGACACAGAAGAATAATGAACCTGTTGAAACTTTATTTATCAGTCTGGAAAAACAGTTCTGGTTTGAAGTTAAAGATCGCTAATAATTAGGAGATTACGTTGAAAAACCTTCCACCAAATGTTTACCTGCAATCATACTTGCAAAGAGCAGGTGTAAGGTTTGATGTTAACGTAGTTGATACCATTGTTAAAAAAGGATTCGGACTTTCCTTCTACTTATTCTGGATCCTTTTTGCGGTACTTGTTTACTGCTATTCAAGCGGTAATATCGCAATCTTCCACGATCATTTCTATACATTATCAATTCTTGTTGCGTTCTATCAGCTGCTCTATATCTATAGAGTAATCAGATTTAACCGTATCCGCAGAAAGCTGCGTATGGATTCAGCTCCAATTATTGTAGAAGCCTACGCAATTGTTCTTTTTGATGTTAAGTCTGTATCTTCAGGAAAGCTAATGAAGCCTAGAAGCTCTGCTGTCCTGTATAAGGAATGTGGCAGCTTAAAACCAAGATTCTTCACCGGTGCAGTAAAACGCGGTATCAAACACCACTACTATAAAGATCAGATTGCCCGTGTATTTATTGACAGAAAAAATTCTGCAATTTACACTGTTGATGATGACAAGTTCTACGAGATGGCTTCTGGTAGAATAAATAAGAATAAACGCTATGCAATAGGGGAACTTTCAACCAAGCTTGATAAGGTCTCTGTTACATCACAAAAAAGAAAATCGGATATAGTCTGATATACTGATTCGAGAAAATAAATAATAAAATCAGATCTGTATTTAAGAAAATAGAAAAACTATTATCTAAACTAAATACAGAAATTCAGGATCATAGGCTAGATTCTGAAAAAAGGTATGATGGATATAAATGGCTTATATAAACCCGAACAGCTTAACTGATGCTACCCCTTCTGTAAATTCGGATTCTTTGCGTACAAAGTCCCATAAGTTTGTGCGCTCCAAAGATCGCTGCAATGTTCTAAGCAGAACACCTGTATATGACAAAAAGGGTACTCTTCTGTGCTATGTATTCAGATATACAGCAGGAGAAAGCAGCTTCCGGCCAGACATGATAGAAAAGCAGCATGTAAGACACATTTCTATTGGTTTCTACATCAGAAGACATAGCGAACTTTTTACCCAGAGAAACGGTATCTGTATGACCGAATTTCCTCTGTGCGCTGATCTTACCAAATACGCTCGTTCACTGCCTGCAACCAGATTTATTCTTCATCTGCAGGACAGACAGGATTCATCAATATCATACCAGCACCAGATAAACATGCTGAAAAAAGAAAGCATGACTATTGCTGCGGATGTATATACCATTGTCTACACCAACTGGTTCAGAGAGCTTCGTTCAATTACCTATGCTGTTATTGATATGACTCTGGATATTGAAGAACAGTTCATTCTTGCCAGAAATATCATCAAGAAGGCTCCCTGGATCAAGATTATCTGCGATCGCTGCGATAATGTGAACAAGGCTTCAATCGCATTTGAATCAGGCGCTGATTATGTATGCTGTCCAACCTTCCCTAAGGATGTTCTGCAGCATAACTTCAATCCGTTCTTCTATAAGGTAAACAGAAACGCTTTTGAAATCTGTCTTATGATCATCAATCAGCTTCTGGAAGTCAGACCAGAATATAAGATGTTTGTAAGCTTCATTTCCACCAGAAATGATATCAAGAGCTATATGCCGATTATTCTTCATTTTCTGGAACAGGGCAGAGAAAACGAATATCTTATCGGAACCGATTTTGAAAGCTTCCTCTATGAAATGGATGTTGAGGTTCTGAATAAGCTTGTCTGCATCATGATTCTGATGATTCTTGAGGAGTTCTATCGTCCTGACAAGGATATGAACAAAGGCAAGTATCTGATTTACGAGCCATTACGTCAGATTCTTCTGAGAGCCAAATTCGTTGAAGAGCTTACCTTCTATCACGCAGGAAAGATTGATGTAACCTTTGGATTTACTCTTGGTCTTGGTTCACTGATTACTCAGATGTACGCATTTACAACCTCAAAGGTTGATATAACTACAGAGAAAATCAATAACAGAATCAGGATGATCATGAAGGAGATTCCAGAGTACGAAACCATCTTCAATATTGCGGTTTCCATGGAATCGCTTGATCTTGAGTATGTAGACGGTATTATGGCCTCCGGCTTTATGCCACGACATGATATTCTTATGGCCTATGAGAATGCCGTGATGTGGGTAACTGGTCTTCAGGATGCTTTAAATCAGAAGCGCTTCTAGAAACTATTTTGTTTTGTTGTACAGCTCATTGCCGTAGTATAGTTTTTCAAGATCATCCTTGTTGACGCCTTCAAGCTTTAAGCCGTTTCCCTCATTATCAAGGTCATTGGCAATGCCTTTATTTCTGTCATGAGGCACAATAACACGGCTTACTCCATCCTCAGTGTAATTTCCCTGAGAGGAGTATTCTAAGGAATTGGCTCCATAGTAATCTGTATTGTCGTTATCATTGATGGCATCATAGTCAATGACAAAGGCATATGAACTCATACAGATACAGAGAAGATATAGAACAATATATTTACAGCTCAAAGCATACACTCCTGTGGTCATCATCATTTTAATTTTAGACGAATATGACCTGATTCGTGATAAACTACCTACAAATTTTTTAAGGAAATAGTATTTTATGCTCAGTTATAAACACGGTTTTCATTCAGGCAATCACGCTGATATTCTAAAGCACATGGTGATCTGCCTTCTGATGAGAGCATTAAACAGAAAAGAGAAGCCATATATAGTAATAGATACCCATTCAGGCTCAGGTCTATACAAGCTTGATGGCTTTATGGCTCAGAAAAATCAGGAATTTAAGAGCGGAATCAGCAAAATCAAGGACAACAAGACTCTTCGCGAGCTGGTTCCTGAATTCTACTCTGTATATGATGAAGTAAATCATGAAGACGGAAATTTCTATCCAGGTTCTCCTTTATTTGAAACCAGACTTGGCAGAGAAACAGATAAGTTTACTCTGATTGATTTACATCCAAACGAGTTTGAGAATCTTAGAAACAATTTAAAAAGAGACAGACGCTGCACAATACAGAACCGTGAAGGTCTTGAGGCATTGAATGCACTGCTTCCTCCTACACCTCGCAGAGGCATGGTAGTGATTGATCCTGCCTACGAAGAGAAAAACGAGTATATTGACCTGGTAAAAGCAGTTAAACACGGCCATGCAAAGTGGAATACCGGTATTTTTGCCATCTGGTATCCGGTACTTGGCAAGCTTCGAGACCACTCTAAGAATCTGACACAGGATCTGCGTCGTCTGAATATTCCTATGCTGCAGGTTGAGCTATGCGTTGAGCCTCAGGAGGAAGTATTTGGAATGTGCGGTTCAGGAATGCTGATTCTAAACTATCCATACGGAATCGATAATGAGCTTTCACCTGTTGTTGATGAACTTTACAAGTCATTATCAAAGAAGGGCGGAAGTGCTCGTCTTAAGGTGCTAAATCCACAGCCTTAATAAGAAAAACGCCTGACTTAATGTCAGGCGCTGTCTTTTAGAATTTACCGTAATAATCTTCATCTTTAATAGGCTTACTGTAGTAGTAGCCCTGAATCTCATCACAGCCTAAAGCCTTCAGAATATCACTCTGTTCCTTTGCTTCCACACCTTCAGCAATGGTCTTAATGCCAAGCTTCTTACACAT
>JAGDBH010000150.1 GCA_017959135.1 Succinivibrio sp.
CTTGCATGGTTAATCAAGGAACAGGAGAGAAGATATAAACTGATTTCCATGATGAACGTTTCCAATATTCATCAGGTAAATGCTCTTATCCGTTCAGAGAATGCAAAGGGCAATGTTGTATATGACCCTATCTGGACTGCAGATATGGGCGGTGAACCTCCAGTATTAAAACCAGTTCCTTATATTGTTCTGGTTATCGACGAGTTTGCTGATTTAATGGCAGTTGCAAGTGTCGGTAAGAAAGGTGGAAACAGTCCTGAGGCTATGATTGGCCGTCTTGCAGCAAAGGCTCGTGCAGCTGGTATTCATCTGATTCTGGCAACCCAGACTCCACGTGCCGAAATTGTTACCGGTCCAATTCGTGCAAATATGCCATCAAGAATTGCATATACCGTTCAGAATTCTCAGGAATCAAGAATTATTCTTGATGAGAACGGTGCAGAGAACCTGCTTGGTAACGGTGATATGATTGTTAAGTATCAGAAGCTTAATAATACTCAGTCATTCCGTGCACACGGTCCATACGCAAGCAATGATGATGTTCATGCTGTTGTTCAGGCCTGGATTGACAGAGCTGGTGAGCCTGAGTATGTTGAAGGTGTAACCGAGTTCGTTGATGAGGAAGAGGCTGAAGAGACTGTTAATGCTAATGATGCAGGCTCATCAGGTTCACTTGATGCAAAATTCGATGCTATCGTTGACTGGATCAGAAATGATTTAGGTAATACAACCAAACTTTCAATTTCTGAGATTCAGACAACTCATGCTGTCGGTTACAATAGAGCAAAGAGAATTCACCGTCAGCTTCAGAATGAAGGCATTATTGACGCTAAAGGCAATATTCTTTAATAGGTTATGATGATTAAGACTCGTTTATTAAAACTGATTTCAGCTTCTGCTGTATTTTTATGTTTCTCTGTTTATGCCGATGCTGTATCAGAACTGCAGCAGATGTTTGCAAAGCACAGTTCAATGTCTGCTTCCTTTACTCAGGAAGTGACCAAATCAAATGGTGATGTTGTCTCTTCTGCTGAAGGTACTTTAGCAATTCAAAAGCCTGATTCTCTAATGATGCACACAGTATCACCTGATGAGCAGGTTCTGTTCACCAAAGGAAAGGATGTTTATTTCTATGATCCTTTTATCAATCAGGTAACTATCTTTGATAAAAAGGATCTGTATACATCTCCATTCCTGCTTTTAACTTCCAATCGTTCAGATATCTGGAATCAGTATACTGTTACCAAAAAGTCAGGAAAATACAGACTGGTTCCAAAGAAAAAGGCTGATATAAAGGAGCTGTCATTAAAGTTCAACGGAGAGGATATCAGTTCAATTTCTGTTCGTCTGATGGATGGAAATATCAATACCTATAATCTGACCGGCATTAAATATACCGTTGAGAATGATGCATTTTCCTACACTATTCCAGAGGATGCACAGATAGACGATGAGCGCAAATCAAACTGATCTTTTTGCTGCAATTGAACAGGAGCAGAAAGATAAAGAATCTCTAGGCAATTCCGAGCAGATCGATGATTTTGCTCCTTTAGCCTCAAGATTAAGACCTCAGTCTGTTGATGAGTATATAGGTCAGAGTCACCTTATAGCCAAAGGCCGTCCCTTAAGAACAATCCTTGATAAGGGGCAGTGCTATTCAATGGTTCTATGGGGGCCTCCTGGAGTCGGCAAGACTACACTGGCTCTGCTTTTTGCCAAATCCTGCAATGCGTATTTTGAGCAGATACCTGCTGTAACCTCCGGTATTAAGGATATCAGAGAGGCTGTTGATAGGGCTCTTTTAAGAAAACAACGCGGGGTTAAGACTCTGCTGTTTGTTGATGAGGTTCATCGCTTTAATAAGACACAGCAGGATGCCTTCCTTCCTCACATTGAAAACGGAACCATTACCTTTATCGGAGCTACTACTGAGAATCCTTCTTTTTCTCTGAATTCAGCTCTGTTATCACGTGCCAGAGTATATGTGCTGCAGAAACTTAATGAGGAAGAGTCTAAGTCACTTATTCATTATGCTTTGAATTCTGAGCGCGGTCTTAAAAAGGAAGACATACATCTTGCAGATGGAGTTGAGAAAGCTATTGTCGATCTTGCTGGTGGTGATGCCAGATATCTTCTGAATATTCTTGAGATGGCATCTGATCTGGCTGCACCTTATAAAGAGGGAGGCAAGATTCTGACTTTAGCTATGGTTGGAGCTGTAGCAGGTCGTAAGCTTATAAATTACGACAAGAATGGTGATGCCTACTACGAACTCATCTCCGCTTTTCATAAATCCGTTCGCGGCAGTGCTGCTGATGCCGCTCTTTACTGGTATTCAAGAATTCTTGAGGCAGGCGGTGATCCTCTATACGTTGCAAGACGACTGCTTGCAATTGCCACTGAGGATATTGGACTTGCTGATCCTAGAGCTATGACCGTATGTCTTAATGCCTGGGATATCTTTGAACGCGTCGGTCCTGCTGAAGGTGAACGCGCAATTGCCGAGGCAACAGTCTATTGTGCTCTGGCTCCAAAGAGTAATCATCTTTATGAGGCTTTCGGCAAGGCTCGTGAGGATGCAAAGAACCATGGTGATCTTGAAGTTCCAATCTATCTTAGAAATGCTCCTACTAAACTAATGGAGGATATGGGATACAAGAAAGGCTACCGTTATGCTCATGACTTTGAGGGGGCTTATGCTGCAGGCGAGAGCTTCTTCCCTGAAGAATTAACCGGTACTGTGTACTATCATCCTTCTGACAGAGGAGCAGAGGTAACATATACCAAAAAA
>JAGDBH010000151.1 GCA_017959135.1 Succinivibrio sp.
ATATTATACAGTAGGTTTTTACAAAATCTTGCTATTAAAAATAAAATTTGCCTAATATTATCAAAAGTAGTAATTGTTACTATTTATTTTCTTTGAGAACATATGTCTTACTCTTACTGACATAAGCGTCATCAATATTTAAGTCCTTTTCATTAGTTTTTTTCTCTCTGACAAAAAATTGCATTTTCTTTTGTACCTTAGAACAGACTTAGAAAATACCCTTTTGTATTGTTTTATATACAAAAAAGTCTATTTTTCTGAACTGTCTTTTTATATTGCTTTCAGATAGTTATTACGTTTTTTCACAAAAAATACCCCCTTTAGCCGGAGTCCCTATTTTTTGTACCTGATAATGTTGTCCGAGGTAAAAATGAATAGCACATATGAACTGCAGAAAGAAAATCTCTACAGCTCTCTTTATGAGACCTTGGGGGATAGAATCATCAGCGCCTTTGATAGAAAGAATATTGAAGAGCTGATGCTTAATCCTGATGGAAAACTGTTTGTTAAGTATGCAGACGGTAATTGTGTGCATGAGGATACATTATCAAAGGCTCGCTCTGAAATTATTGTCAGAACAGTGGCAACTCTTAATGACAGGGATATTGATATTAACGCTCCTATTGTGGAGTGTGAGCTTGAAAGATTCAATGCCAGATTCTCAGCACTGATGCCTCCATTATCTAAGGGAACATGTTTCTGTATTAGGGTTCTTAAGGCGTTGAACCTAAGCTTTGATGAGCTTGTTTCATGCAGCTTTATTACCAAAAGTCATGCAGAGATCATTGATAGCCTTATAAAGAAGCGTATGAATTGTCTTATATGCGGTCAGACAGGTTGTGGTAAGACCAGTTTCATCAATTCGATATTAAATCGAATCGGTTCACTGGATCCTGCCTGTCGCATTATCTGTATTGAAGATACTCCAGAACTGAAATTAAGCATTGATAACTGTGTGAGTCTTTTTACCTCGAAAAATACTTCGATGAGCGATCTTCTCAGGACATCTCTAAGATTAAGTCCTGACAGAATTGTTATAGGAGAGGTTCGCTCAAGTGAGGCATTGGATATGATTGATGCCTTTTCTACAGGTCATAAGGGAGGAGTGGCCTCGATTCATGCAGGCTCTGCTCTTCAGTGTCTGGACAGATTAAAGCTTTTAATCTCAAAACATCCTTATGCTCCAAAGAAAGGAATAGAAGAGCTAATTGCTCTGTCTTTAGATGCAATCATTGTTTTGGGTAAATACCCTAATCGTCATGTGGAAAACATTGTTTATATAAAAGGCTACAACAGTACAGGCTATGTGCTTGATTATGTTATCTGATAGCTTTCTAAAAAAAAGAATAGTTGTCAGTCTAAAGCAGGGCTTTGTGTGCAGTATAAAGCGCCTGAATAAACATTCAGCTTTCCGTCTGACGAGTTTTTTATCATAACTGAGGTATGTAATGAACAGATTTATAGTCACACTTGTTACTCTGGTTTCTCTGTGTGCTGTTGTAGGCTCTGCTTTTGCTGCAGATACAGCATCAAGCGCAGTTCTGCCTTATGAGGACTGGCTTAAGACTATTCAGAAGTCTTTAACCGGTCCTGTAGCTTTCTCAATCTCCATTATCGGAATTATCTCCTGTGGCGTAACCTTGATTTTTTCAGGTGGCGAGATTAACCGTTTCATGAAGTCTGTAATTTATCTGGTGTTTGTGATGACTCTGCTTGTGGGGGCAAACAGCTTTATGTCCAGTGTCTTTAATGGTGCAACCATTGCTCTTAGAGATTCAGATGAGCGTGTGGTGGAAAAGGTATATTCAGACTATTCAAGAAGATGTAGCGTGAGCCATGTAAGCTCAGAGTTTTACAAGCAGAATGTCTGTTCACAGAATAATGACGAGAATAGAGCTATAGCCTGATAGTCTGTGTCTTTACAGATTATTTCTCATGAACAAGAAACATCAGAT
>JAGDBH010000152.1 GCA_017959135.1 Succinivibrio sp.
AATCGATCTTAACAACGCAAGAGAGCTTGCTACCTTATTTGACAGCTCTGTCAGAGTTGTCTCCGAGTCAGGTATCAATAAACACAGTGATTTAACCTCCCTAAAGCCAATCAGCAATTTCCTAATCGGCTCAGCTCTAACCGGAGATAATGATGTAGAGTTCAAGGCAAAATCCATGCTCTACGGTTTAAACAAGGTCTGCGGACTTACCACTAAAGAAGCAGTTGAGTGCTGTGCACAGAACAACGTAAGTATCGGCGGTCTTATCTTTGCAAAGAAATCCCCTCGCTATGTAAACCTTGATAAGGCAAAGGAAATCACAGCCGACTATAGGGATGCCTTAAAGTTTGCAGGTGTCTTTGTAGATGAGGAGCTTGATGTAATGGTGAAGACAGCAAAGGAGGTCGGACTCTCCTACATTCAGCTGCACGGACATGAAAGCATTGATTTAATTGAAAAGCTGCATAAAGAGCTTCCGGATGTAAAGATTATCAAAGCCATCAATGTAAAGAGTGCCGAGGATTTTTCAAAGCTTGATAAGTACGACGGACTATGTGATCTCTTCATTCTGGATTCAGCATCCCCTGGTTCTGGTTCAAGCTTTGACTGGAACTCAATTCCAAAATCAGTAAACCATGAAAAGATTCTTCTATCCGGCGGTATTGGTCCTGACAATGTAGAAATTGCCCTAAAACAAGGCTTTTTAGGACTGGATTTGAATTCGAAGCTGGAAAAGGTTAAAGGTATTAAGGATACAAAGCTTATTAACGAAATCTTTAAGACCATCAATGAATACTAAAAATATATAAGAATAAATACGGAGTAATAAATGACTATTTTAAATCCATTTTTTGGAAAATACGGCGGACAGTATGTTCCAGAGGTTTTAATCCCAGCCTTGGACGAGCTTGAGAAGACCTTTGTAGAATGCAGAGAGGATCCGGAGTTTCGTCAGGAATTATCTGATCTTCTGAGAAAATATGCAGGTCGTCCGACTCCACTTACTCTGTGCAGAAACCTTACCAAAGGTACCAAGACAAAAATCTTTCTAAAGCGTGAAGATCTTCTTCACGGCGGTGCCCATAAGACCAATCAGGTATTAGGTCAGGCTCTTTTAGCAAAGCGTATGGGCAAAACCAGAATCATCGCTGAGACCGGTGCAGGTCAGCACGGTGTGGCAACCGCTCTTATCTGTGCGCTTTTAGGCTTCAAGTGCCGAATCTATATGGGCGCTGTAGATACCGAAAGACAGAAGCCTAATGTATTCAGAATGAAGCTTATGGGAGCTGAAGTTGTACCTGTATCAGTAGGTGCTGCAACCTTAAAGGAGGCCTGCAACGAGGCTCTTCGTGACTATGCTGCAAACTTTGAGAACACCCACTACATGATTGGTACTGCAGCAGGTCCTCATCCATTCCCAACCATCGTCCGTGAGTTCCAGAAGATTATCGGCGAGGAGATTCACAAGCAGATTATCGAGGAGACAGGCAAGCTTCCTGATGCCTGTATCGCCGGTGTAGGCGGTGGCTCAAATGCTATCGGTGTTTTCACAGACTTTTTAGATACCGACGTTCCTCTGTACGGTGTTGAGCCTTACGGTCTTGGTATTGAAACACCTAAGCACGGCGGTACCCTGGCCCGCGGTGATGATGGTATCTTCTTTGGTGCCTACTCAAAGAATCTTCAGACAAAGGATGGTCAGATTAACGAGTCCTATTCAATCTCAGCAGGTCTTGATTTCCCATCAGTAGGACCTCAGCATGCCTACTTAAGTGAAACCGGCCGTGTAACCTACGTAGGTGCCACCGATGATGATGCCCTGGACGCCTTCGTAGAGCTTTCACAGAAGGAAGGTATTATCCCTGCATTAGAGTCGTCTCATGCCCTGGCTTTTGCCCTGAGACTTATGAGACAGAATCCTGATAAGGAGCAGACTCTGGTGGTTAATATCTCAGGTCGTGGTGATAAGGACATCTTCAACGTATCAAACATTCTGGAACAGAAAGGCTGTATATCCTCAAGCGGAATCTCTACTGCCCCACTGAAGGTTACAAAATAAGGAGAAATTATGAACAACCGTTTTGAAAAGAGATTTGCAAAGCTTAAGGAACGTAATGAAGGCGCCTTCATGCCTTTTGTTACCCTGTGTGATCCTGACAAGGCAACCTCACTTGAGATTTTAAAGAGCCTTTTAAAGGGCGGTGCTGATGCCTTAGAGCTTGGCTTCCCATTCTCCGATCCTTGTGCCGATGGTCCTATTATCCAGAATGCAGACAAGCGTGCCTTAAATTCAGGAGCAAGTACTGACGATTTCTTTGAGGTTATAAAAGACTTCAGCCGTGTGGATGATGAAATCCCTATCAGTATTCTTGTCTATGCAAATGTTGTAGTTGCCCGCGGGATCAGTAAATTCTTTGAGGATGCTGCAGCTGCAGGTATTGATGCCGTACTGATTCCAGATATTCCAAGCAACATGCTGCATACCTCAGGTGACTTTGAAAAG
>JAGDBH010000153.1 GCA_017959135.1 Succinivibrio sp.
AAAATGATTGTAGGACAGGTTATTGAGCTAAAGGTAAACAATAAGTTTTTCACTTATTGCAGAAAAGCCTTTGGCGTAAGACGATTTGCCTACAACTGGGCTGTAGCGAAATTTAAAAAAGACTATGGTGCACACCTAGTCTCCATGGAGCGATATACCAGAGAGCTGGCAGAGTATAAAAAATCACCACTTCAGTCTACAGCTGCACCTGTAAAACCTAAACTGCCAACATGGCAGGATTACAAGAAAGAATTCAATGCCCTCCGTCTGGAAAAATATCCATTCACTTATGAAGTAACAAAATATGCGTCACAGCAGGCCTTCGTTAATTTCGGAACATCCGTAAAAAGTTACTTTGAAAATGTAAAAAAGAGAAAGAAGACCAAGGTAAAGCAGAATAGTAAAAAAAGAAAAGCATTCTTTCCAAGATTCAAAAAGAAGAGTTATCAGCATGGCTCCTTCTATATAGGCGGTGACCAGGTAAAGCTTGTTATAGGAAAATCCTGTTCAAAGAAATTAGAAAATCAAAGTTCCAAACAATATATGAACATTCCAAATTTTGGCTATGTTCAGCTCAAAGAAAAACTAAGATTCAACGGTCATATCAACGGAGTAACCATCTCACAGAGAGCTGACCGCATCTATGCCTCATTCAGTATTGAAATAACCGATGAGGAATACTGTAGAACACATAAGGCAGCAGTGCAGAACAATACTGCAGCAGGAATTGATTTAGGACTGAAATCCGCTCTGATGTTATCAGACGGAATCAGTATAGAATCACCTAAACCATTAAAAGCAAAACTTAGAAGACTTGCAAGATTACAGAGACAGCTGAACCGTAAGCAGCATCCAAGAGCCAAGGGTGATAAGACGAAACTGTCTCGTAATTACGTAAAATACTCCAGAAAGGTAAGTAAGCTCTATCTTTCCATCTCCAATATTCGAAAAGATTTTTCACAGAAGATTACCTCTGTTCTGTCCAATCACTATGAATACCTCTGTATGGAGGATTTGAATGTGAAAGGCATGATGTCAAACCATAAACTTGCCAGAGCAATCAGCGATGTTGGCTTTTATAATATAAAGAATAACCTTATATACAAGATGGAATATAAACATAGAAAACTTCAGGAAGTGGATAGGTTTTACGCAAGCTCTAAGACCTGCAGTAAGTGTGGTGCACTGAAAAAAGATTTAACGCTCAGAGACCGAATCTATGAATGTCCAGAATGCGGCTTGACAATAGATCGCGACCTGAACGCGGCAATTAACCTGAGACAACAGATAAAAATCGTAGGAGAAGCTATCTCCGAACTAATGCCTGTAGAGCTGACGGCTCTGTTATCTGATTTAGCAATAAATGGGATAACAACCAGCAGTGTTGAAGCAGGAATTTGGTAAAAAAACTATAAATTTATAGCTTTTTATATATCTTTACAGGTTTTTATAGATCCAAACTAGCGGATATGTCCTGCTCAGAATATTTGAAGATCGATAAAAAAACTAAAAAGAGAATGTGCGCTGAGATGTGGAAATGGTAAGACTGCTTGCTCAGTAACATTCTTAGAGCTGCTCTTCAGGTTATACTTGTTGTAGGTTTTGAACTCTTGTAACGGTATAGCATAAAGATGAGCAGAATAGACAAAGACGATGGGTTGAAAAGATTTGTTAATATCTGTTTAACAATTCTGATCCTTGTCTTTGGTTTCTATATATGGATTGCCTATAACCAGAAGATTGAAGATAAAAATTACTACGAATCGGTTGCCTCAGAATGGCAGAATACTGATGGTGAGCCTATATCAGTTTTCGGATTTGTTCTTGGTACAAATGCCAAAGAGTCTGTTTTGAAGCGTGTCATTTCAAATAAATCAATCCCTCTAATCAAAGATAAGAAAGACCAGACTCCTGTTTCATTCTATCTTCTTCAGAATAGGAAAAGAAACTGCGTTATCTATGAGAACGATAAACTGGATCTGTATTCATCAGCAGAGCAGAATAACGAAAATATCAAAGCCCTGTACAACTCAATGACTAACGATGACTGCTTCCAGATAAGTACACTAAATGGCTCAGTTTATCCTACAGATTCGGTCAGAAACATGAAGCTGTACATAAATGAGATCGGAGAGATAATTAAGATCAGTGTCGGCTTTGTGGATAAGGTTGAAAGGGATTTGTTTGTGTCCTCTCTGCTGAATAACTTCCAGCTGAATACCTTGCCTGCAAAATGGTCAGAATGGTTTAAAAAGACAACCTCAAAAAAATATGACAGATGTATAAAAGCAAATAACAGCATGCTGGTGTATCTGAATTATTCTGATAATGATCTTGAAGCAGACGTCGCACTGGAGAAGGGGAGTCTTGATATAAGAAGACAGGCAGACGGACAGATCTATCAGCTGGTAAAAAGTCGAGGCTGGACTGAATCATACACTTATACCCAGTACTTAAAGAATCTTGCCTCTAGTTCTGAAAATTTCTCATCTGAGGAATTTGATAAGTATGAGAGGGCTTTTGAGTAGTAAATTTCTTTTGGTCGACCGCTTTTAGAGCATGGCTCAGAGTAGGCCTTTTCCAGCAAGTATAATTAAGTGAAATATAATAATTTGTAGAAAACAGACGGAGTATTTATGGAGCTGACCTATACCACTAAAAAGCCAGTTAGTGTTGAATCTTATGTCGATCTTATAAGCACAACCACTCTTAAAGATCGTCGTCCTTTAAACGATTATGAAAGAATCGAACAGATGCTAAAAAATGCATCTCTTACGGTTACAGCCTGGGATGGAAATGAACTTGTAGGTATAGCCCGTTGTGTTACTGATTTTGCATACTGCTGTTATGTAAGTGATCTTGCCGTACGTGGTAACTATCAGAAAAAAGGAATTGGAAAAAAACTGCTCCAGATAACTAAAGATAATATTCATAACAACGCAAAGATTATTCTGCTGGCAGCTCCACATGCAGAAGAATACTATCCTCATGTTGGATTTGAAAAACATAATGCTGCTTTTGTATCTTCAGGTGTATTTGTAATCTAACATCTTCCGCATAGGAGCGATAACCTGTTTTTTTAAATGAGATTATTTGAGCCTTTCAAATAGTCTCATAATGCATCTCTGTCAGATTTGGAGTAGGCAGATACTGGAGTTAGTCGAATTTGTCTATATTGTAGTAGTACCTACGTTTGCCATAAGACTCCTGTACGATAATAGCTACTCTAAAACTAACCTGTGAATATGATTCAGAAAAGTGAAGAGCAATGCTTTTTGCTTTCTGGATTATTTGTGTTTTATGCTATGTTTTCTCATGTTTTTTCTGATTTTTATGCGATAAAACAGGAAATATTGCGCAAGTTAAGACGAAAATCACAATATAAATTTCATAAATTTTGTGAGATTTAAAAAAAAGTGCTATATTACAGGTAGATAAAGGTTAATTACGTACAGAGATTTTATGCAGTCATATTTAGATGTAACTCTTATAGCCGCTATTAGTACAGCTGTTGTTCTGTTGCTATTTATCCTTATCTCTTTTGTAATTACCTCCCGTCGCTGTACTGCTCTTGAAAAAGAAAATCTTTTATTGAAGGCATCAGTTGATAATGCTCTGAAGTCTCTTGAAGAGCAGGCATCAAAATATTCAACCTCTATTGAAGCCCTAGAGAGAAAAATGAAGGCTTCAGATATGTCCCTGCAGTATTTAACCTCATCTCAGCAGGATATTGTTGATAAGCAGAAGGTAATCAATACCTCTTTTGATAACCTGTCTGTTAAAGTAGAACAGCAGAAAAAGGAAATCCAGAATAACTCCGTAGAGAATCAGCCAATCATTCTTGCAAAAAGGCTATTAGCTGAAGGTCTGTCTGTTGAAGAAGTAATTGCTAAAACCAATCTTCCTCAGTACGAAGTTGAAATGCTGGCTAAGGTTCACAATCTGTCTGCAAAGGTTGCTGCTGCCGAAATTGCTGCAAAGGCAAAAGCTGCTGATAATCAGACTCCATCTCTTGATAAAGTAAAGACTGCTCCAGCTGCTAGTGCTCCTGCAGCTGAAACTCCAAAAACTACCCCTGCACAAGCAGCTACAGCCGCTCCTCATGTTGCAAGCCTTAAAGCTCGTGAAGCTTATGGCATGGGCGCAAAGACTGGTCTGAGAAGACCTAGATAAAGCTTCTGCTGTCTTATATTGTTTTGTTTGTACTTTTGAGCTGATATCCTTTCTAAATGATTGGACTGAAATCAACTGTTATGTCTTTAAGGTCTTTCTGCTTTAGAAACATCACCATATACCAAGGTAAATAGAGTATTTTATCTGTGTCCTCCAACTGACCTCCGCAGAATACTATTCCTTTTGAAAGTTTCCAGTCCTTAATTTTAAGGGCATTATCAAGAGCAGCATGTGAATGGTAGTCTTTACCTGATTTTATTTCTACGGCTATTACCTCTCCGCCTTGCTGTAAAACAAAATCGAGTTCACCGACTTTGGTTTTATTCAGATAACGAATATTGAATCCTGCTGCTACAAAAAGCTGAGCAAATACATTTTCCAGAATTGATCCCATATTTACAGAAATATTTCCTGAGAGGATCTCAAACTGTACATTCTCAAGACACATTGCGCATAGCAGACCAGTATCTCCCATGAAAAGCCTGAATAATCTGCTCTGTTCATTGATTTTCAGAGGAATAACCGGTTCTGTAAGATTAAAGCAGGGAAGCGCAACACCTGCATCTTTTAACCATTGAAAAGCGTCCTCGTATTCTCTAAG
>JAGDBH010000154.1 GCA_017959135.1 Succinivibrio sp.
GAGCTGTATGAAAACGGAATAATTGCCGAAAAACTCACCAGGTAAGTAACATTTTAGGCACGATCCTCATCGTGCCTTGTCCCATAATAATTTGAATCTTAACAAAAATTATTCTTATTTAGCTCAAATCGTGCATTGCACTTTATAAACCATATTACAAATCCCTCTCTGATTCCCATTTAATAAGTTTATAGGTAGTTAATAAACTCAGTTTAAAAATTAAAAAAAATTAAATTTACCGATTTCCTTATAAGAAAGCCGTTTACGAAGGTTTTGAGAGCTCTTTCACACAAAATCAGATTTATGTCTATCTATTAAATTTCGAATCATAAATATATAATGCCCTCTGCTTGAATAGAGATATGGATTTAGGAAAAGCCCTGAATCCTGTTAAATATATTTAGGAGTAATCATGAAAGAGCAATGGCGTGGTTTTAAAGGAACCCACTGGATCTCTGATGTAAACGTAAGAGATTTTATTCAGAACAACTACACACCATATGATGGTGATTCATCATTCTTAGCTGGTCCTACCGATGCTACCAACAAGCTATGGGGCGATCTACAGAAGTTACAGCATCAGGAACGTGCTCAGGGCGGTGTTCTTGATATGGAAACTGAAATTGTTTCAGGTATTACCGCTTATGGTCCTGGCTACATTTCAGAGGGCAGCAAGGATTTAGAGAAGGTTGTTGGTTTACAGACTGATAAGCCATTAAAGCGTGCTTTCATGCCTTATGGTGGTATCAAGATGGCTCAGGAAGCATGTACCACTAACGGTTATACTCCAAATCCAAAATTCGACCAGATCTTCAACGAGTACCACAAGACCCACAACCAGGCAGTATATGATGCATATACTCCAGAGATGCGTCTAGCTCGTAAGAACAAGATCCTAACCGGTCTTCCAGATACCTACGGTCGTGGCCGTATCGTTGGTGACTACCGTCGTGTAGCTCTATACGGTATCGACTTCCTAGTAGAGCAGAAGCAGGCTGACTTAAAGAACTGCGGTTGCGGCATCATGGTTGATGACGTTATCCGTCAGCGTGAAGAGTTAGCAGACCAGATCAAGGCTTTAAAGGCTATGAAGGTAATGGCTCAGAGCTACGGCTTTGACATTTCACAGCCTGCATCAAATGCACGTGAAGCTGTACAGTGGTTATACTTCGGCTACCTAGCTGCTATCAAGACTCAGAACGGCGCTGCTATGTCAATCGGCCGTATCTCAACCTTCTTAGATATTTATATCAACCGTGATATCGAGGAAGGCAAGTTAACCGAGTCTGAGGCTCAGGAGCTTATCGACCACTTAGTAATGAAGCTACGTATGGTTAAGTTTGCTCGTATTCCTTCATACCAGCAGCTATTCTCAGGTGACCCAGTATGGGCAACTCTTGAGGTTGCAGGTTTTGGTATGGACGGCCGTCACATGGTTACCAAGTCAGACTACCGTTTCCTACACACTCTAGAGAACATGGGCCCATCACCAGAGCCTAACCTGACTGTTCTATACACCAGCAAGCTACCAGAGAACTTCCGTAAGTACGCTGCAAAGATCTCTGTAGACACTTCATCAATCCAGTACGAGAATGATGACGTAATGCGTGTTGAGTGGGGCGATGATTACTCAATCTGCTGCTGTGTATCAGCAACTCAGACTGGTAAGGAAATGCAGTTCTTCGGTGCTCGTGCAAACCTAGCTAAGGCTCTTCTATACGCAATGAACGGCGGTATCGACGTTAAGACCCGTATGCAGGTTGGTCCTAAGTTACCTAAGATTACTTCAGAGTACCTGAACTACGACGAAGTAATGGCAAACTACGACATCGTTCTAGAGTGGTTAGCAAGCCTATACGTAAATGTACTGAACCTGATCCAGTACATGCACGACAAGTACTACTACGAGGCAGCTGAGATGGCTCTTATCGATACCGATGTACGTCGTACATTCGCTACCGGTATTGCTGGTTTCTCACACGTTGTAGATTCTCTATCAGCTATCAAGTACGCTAAGGTTAAGCCAGTACGTGACGCTGACGGTATCGCAATCGACTTCGAAATCGAGGGTGATTTCCCACGTTATGGTAATGATGATGATCGTGCTGACGAAATCGCAGTATGGTTATTAAAGAACTTCCTAACCAAGTTAAAGAAACACCACACCTACCGTGATTCAGAGCCTACAACCTCTATCCTAACCATTACTTCAAACGTTGTATATGGTAAGGCTACCGGTGCTCTACCTGATGGACGTAAAGCTGGCGAGCCTTTAGCTCCTGGTGCAAACCCATCATACGGTGCAGAGAAGTCAGGTCTGTTAGCATCTCTAAACTCAGTTGCTAAACTACCTTACGAGTATGCATTAGACGGTATTTCAAACACTCAGACCATTGCACCTGATGCATTAGGCCACAATGAGGATGAGCGTGTAAACAACCTGGTTAACGTTTTAGATGGTTACTTCTCTAAGGGTGCACACCACTTAAATGTTAACGTATTTGGTACTGAGAAGCTTCTTGATGCTATGGAGCACCCAGAGAAGCCTGAGTATGCAAACTTCACCATCCGTGTTTCTGGTTACGCAGTTAAGTTCATCGACCTAACTCGTGAGCAGCAGATGGACGTTATCTCAAGAACCTGCCACAAGGCAATGTAATTTCTAAGATAACTGAAGTTAAAAGGGGCGCCTGCGGGCGCCCTATGTTTTCCCAGCTATAACAAATACTCTTGGAGTTTTAATAATGGTTCAAGGTTATATTCATTCTTTTGAAACATTCGGTTCTGTTGATGGCCCCGGAGTAAGATTTGTCATATTTATGCAGGGCTGCCCAATGCGCTGCCAGTACTGTCATAATCCAGATACCTGGAAAATGAAAGTTGGCGATGTCATGGATGCAGACAGCATTGTTCGTAAAGCATTACGTTACAGAAGCTACTGGGGTAAGAATGGCGGAATTACCGTAAGTGGCGGTGAAGCCTTATCTCAGATTACCTTCGTAACAGAGCTTTTAAAGAAATTCAAAGCAGAGGGAGTTCATACAACCCTAGACACTTCTGCAGGCCCTTATCGAGATTCTCAAGAATACATCGAGCTTTTCGATGAGCTTATGAAATACACTGATCTTGTTTTACTGGATTTAAAACACAGTGACTCAAAAGAGCACAAAAAGCTTACCGGTATTGGCAATGAGAATATAATTGCCTGTGCAAAGCATTTAAATGAGCTTAATAAAGATGTCTGGATCCGTCATGTTCTACTACCAGGCATTACAGACAGCGAAAAGCAGCTCACTGATTTAAGAGCAATTATTGATAAGCTGCCAAATGTAAAGAAAGTTGAAATTCTTCCATACCATTCTCTTGGTGTGCATAAGTACGAGAGTCTTGGTATTGAATATAAGCTGAAAGATCTTGAATCCCCATCTCAGGAATCAATCAATATTGCCTGCAAGATCTTAAAAGCAGAGAAGAGAGATTAAAAATCAGTACCGTATGCATAGTGTATACGGTATTTTGTTAGATACCTTCCTAATTGCATTTCTTATTCTAGGTAATTCGTTTCTACTAAAACAGTTTCTATCGACCTCTGTATTACATTTTTATTTAACAATTATTTCTATTTAATATCTATATTTTTGTTAAAAGGGAATTTCATATTTATCTATTAGTTTGGAGTATATTCCAAACTCTTATCGTTTTATGCGAAAGTTTGGAGTTGAATCCAAACTTTTACAGTTTTAAGCAAAAGTTTGGAGATCAATCCACCTCCATAAGAACTGAAAAAATGATATAGAAGATAGAACAGTTTTGTATTAAAAAGAGAAAGGCCCAACTCTGAAGTTAGGCCTTGTAATGATAAGTTAAGTAGCAGGACAGACCAGCATCAGAATACTGTGATTCTTAACTTTGATTTTATCTCCTGCTCTGAAACGTCGACTCATATAGAAGTTTGATACTTCCTTTCCTTTTGGCAGAGCAGTATTCAGATACTGATACCAGTTTCTGTGGAGATGCCCTGGAACTGATGGAAGCTCGATAGTCAGATCTTCCCAGAATGCGTTCACATATACATAGGCATAAACATCTGCAGTTTTGTGACGGAACAGAAATCCTACAGAATGTGACATATCAGACCAGTCAGGCTGGAAAGGTTTGGTTCCATGCCACTGAATTTTCGCATTCTTCAGTGCATTATCAAGCTTGTTATTGTAGTTATCATTACCGTGAGGAGACAACTGGCCCTGACGACGTAGCTCAATTATCTTACGTGTATAATTGAGCATATTTTCCTGATCTTCAGTATATTTCCACTTCAGATAGCTAAGCTCATTATCCTGACAGTAGGCATTGTTATTACCGTTTTGAGTACGCAGAACCTCATCTCCCATGCAGATCATAGGGGTTCCATATGAAAGCATGGTTATAGCCATAAAGTTCTTAGCCTGACGAAGTCTGAGTTTTTTTAATGACTTATCATCAGAAGGACCTTCAATTCCGTAGTTTGCAGAGTAATTGGAATTGTTTCCGTCATTATTGTTCTCACCGTTGGCAAAGTTATGCTTCTCAGAATAACAGACCAGATCATAAAGGGTAAAACCGTCATGACAGGTAACAAAGTTAATGGATTTCTGAGGATCAACTTCGTGCTCATTGTAAATATCAGGAGAACCAAGTATTCTTAAAATAAACTGCTTAACCTTGCCGCAGTCGCCTCTCATAAAGGCACGAACATCGTCTCTGAACTGTCCGTTCCACTCACGCCATTTACTACCGGAAATAGCACCTAACTGGTAAAGACCACCGGCATCCCAAGGCTCAGCAATAAGCTTGGCCTCAGCCAGCTGATAATCAGCATCAATAGTTAATAGGGTAGAATTGTCATTCATTGGCACACCATTTTTATCACGGGTTAAAATGGATGCCAGATCGAATCTGAAGCCATCAACGTGCATCTTCTGATGCCAGAACTCCAGAGATTCAATAATCATTCGTCTTACAAGAGGACGGTTTGCATTGAGAGAGTTGCCACAGCCGGAGTAATTCTGGTGATAGCCGTTTTTTACAATGTAATAGCCGTTCTTATCAAGACCTTTGAAGCTGTATGTCGGACCGTTATCATCACCTTCGGAGGTGTGATTGTAAACAACATCCAGGATCACCTCGATGCCGTTTTTATGCAGTGCCTTAACCATATCACGGAACTCGTTTAAAGGTCCCATAATAGATTTGTCAGAACTGAAACAGTCATGAGGAGCGAAAAAGCCCATTGGAGAGTAGCCCCAGTAATTCTTCATGCCGGGACGGGCATCATTCTCATCAAACTGATAGATAGGCATCAGCTCAACTGTGGTGATACCAAGTTCTACGAGATAAGGAATCTTCTCGATAAGACCTCTGTAGGTACCTTTGATACTGTCATCAAGACCTGATGATTTATCGGCAGTAAAACCTTTAACATGCATCTCATAGATGATGGTGTTCTCAAGAGAGTGATTAGGGAAAGCGTCAATACCCCAGTCATAGTCATCTATATCAACAACTGCACATTTAAGTGAGTTTCTGAAAATTCTTTTTTCATCACCAATTGCAAAGCGATCATAATGCTCAGGGAAGAGAATTCTTTTGGCGTAAGGATCAATTAAAACCTTACCGATTGCAACTGAGTCTGAATTATCAACCGCCTTGGTTACTCTGAAAGCGTAAATCTGACCTGCACCAATACCGTGAACGAAAACGTGCCAGTAATAGGTTGATTTGAATACTCGGCTTGAAAGGTGAACTATATATGGTGAATCGTCATTAACATTATCAAATAACAGCAGATCCACTTCTTGTGCATAAGGACTCCAGAAGGCGAAGTTAACTCCATTCTTTTCAATCGTTGCGCCTAATTTATGGCAGTTGCCTCTGGAAATAATGAATTGTTTGTTTATCACTGTTTTTTTCCATTTTTTATTTTTTATGCGTCATTTTAGACGTGCGTGCTCCATACCATCAAAAATGTGGTATTTTTTACACATAATAAAAGTATAGAGGAATACGTATGGATAATTATACTTACTTTGGCGCAGGACGTGTAAATACTACGCCACTAGATTTAGACATAAATACAAAAAAAATATTAGATCTAGCTCAAAAAGCACAAAAAGAAGGCATCAAGCTCCTGGCTTTTCCTGAATTATGTATAACAGGTTACGGCTGTGGAGATATGTTTGAACATCAGGAGCTTTTAAAAGGTGCAGTTAACTGTCTTTTAAAATTAAAGTATGAGCTTCCTGAGGGAATAACAGTAGGTGTCGGTCTTCCTCTTGCCGATACAAATGGTAAGGTATTTGACTGTTATGCTCTTGTACGCAAGGGCAGTATTCTGGGAATTGCTGCAGCGCATTCTTTCTACAATGCAAAGGATTCCCGTGTAAGAAACTTCTCAACTCCAAATTCAGATGAATGCATGTTCAACATCGGCACCAGCCACTATGGTGTATGCAACAGCATTGAAACATCTGAAGGTGTTGTCGGTATTCTGTTCAATGAAGGTGATCTGAACTATCTTCAGGATGTACAGCTTCTGATTATCCCTGAGGCAGCACGCTTTGAGCTTGACGCTGCCGATAAGCGTGAGATTAAGGTAAAGGCATTAAGCTTAACCTTAAAGTGTCCTGTTCTTCTGACCAATCTGTCAGGCTGCGAAAGCGGTTCAGACATCTTCGACTCAATGTGTATGATTGCAGATAAAGGCGAGTGTGTAGCAAAATCAAATCTGCTTTCATTCAAACGAGAAGATCTGTTTACAGCAAAATGCGGAATTACTCCATCTCTTCCACAGTACGACACCATTGTAAGAGCTGTCGGACTTGGTCTGTTTGACTGGATGCTGAAGACCTATTCTCATGGCTTTGCATTATCTATGTCAGGCGGTGCCGATTCAGCATTATGCGCAACCTCAGTCTGCTACGGACAGCTTGCTGCAATTGAAGAACTTGGCTTTGACGAGTACAGCAGACTGCTGGAGCAGTGCGGCTTTAATCTTCCTAAGTACAACGGTACCGAAGATCTTCAGAGCTATATCAAAAAGAAGGTTATGCCAGAGCTTCTGAC
>JAGDBH010000155.1 GCA_017959135.1 Succinivibrio sp.
CGTAGAGGTTTCCCTCCTTCAGTATTCTCCACTCTGCCTAAGCTTATGGAGCGCGCAGGTAATTCTGATAAAGGTTCAATTACCGCACTGTATACAGTTCTGGTAGAAGGTGATGATATGACGGAGCCTATCGCCGATGAAACCAGATCTATTCTGGACGGACATATTATTCTTTCAAGAAAGCTGGCATCAAAGAATTTCTATCCTGCAATTGATGTGATGGCTTCTGTAAGTCGTGTTATGAACGCGATTGTATCTAAGGAGCATAAGGAGGCTGCAGGTAAGCTTCGTAACATCATGGCAAAGTATCAGGAAATTGAGCTTTTGGTTCAGCTTGGTGAATATAAGGAAGGCTCCGATCCTGAAGCTGACTACGCTCTGCATAAGATCGGCGAGATCAACGATTTCCTAAAGCAGGGCCTGGGTGAGACAACTTCTTTTGATGAGACCATCTCAAGGCTTATAAGCATTGTCTCTTAGAGACTATTTTGCATTCTCCTGCTGCAGTCTGTGATAGATTGCAGTAACCTTTTTTACAAAGTTCTGAGTTTCTTCAAAAGGAGGAATTCCTCCGTATTTATTGACGTTTCCCATACCTGCGTTGTAGGCTGCCAGTGCCAGAGACAGGTCTCCGTCGTACATAGTGAGGAGCTGGGCCAGATATTTTGTTCCGGCACTGATATTCTCGTTTGGATCGAACGGGTCTTTTACACCAAGTTCATTTTGTGTCTTAGGCATTAACTGCATCAGCCCCTGAGCTCCACACTGTGAGACTGCATTTACAACAGCTCCGGATTCAACCTCAATAACAGCCCTGATAAGCTCTTTAGGCAGCAGATTTGTTTCTGCAGCATCAGCAATAAAACTCTGCCAGTCTTTGATTCTCTTATTAACTTCCTTAGATGTTTTAGGGCCGTATGAAGGCATAACCATATGATTGGCTCTCAGAAGATAAGCATATTTTGAAAGCTTATTGACATCCAGAGTATCAATACGACGTTCTACGGTATTTTCCTGATTGAATGGTACCGCATAAACTTCTGTCTCCTCTACATTCAGAGTGACCTGAGCATAGGAGCAGGGGATTACAATTCCCAAAACTGCAGCTTTCAAAAGACTGGCCTTAACGAACAATTCTATTTACCTTTCAGTTGTCCAAAGCCTCTTTAACAGAATTTAGATCTGGTTTGATATCTAAAATCAGGTCGAATCCTGAAATTTTAAAAACCTCAGAAACATTCTTTGTAAGACCGCATAAAAACATTTTTTTACTAGTGTTTTTACAGTTTTTTGCTGTCTTTAATAAAACGCGCAGTCCTGCTGAGCTGATATATTCAAGTCCTGCTAGATCGAAGATTAGTGAACTGGTGCTGTCATTCTCTGTTAATGGATTTATCTTTTCTTCAAGTGCTGATGAGCTTAAAGCATCCAGTCTTCCATTAATACTGATAATTTCTGTTCCTGACATTGAGCTGTCATTCAGATGGATTTCCATTTGTTATCCTTAATTATTCTTTATACTTTATCTTTTCTATTCTACCAAAATGGCCAGGGAATTATGTTTAGTTTTTTTTGTTCTGAAGGAAAAATAATATTTAATAAGTTTGATTGGTTTTCCAAATAAGAGAGCTAATCTGATTACAGATTACTATGAATTCAAACGACTTTTGAAAGAGTCGTATCCTAATACAACTGAAGGAGTTGATGGAGTTCTGTTTCTGACAATGGACTCTATCAGCATTTCTATTGTTCCTGTTCCTTTTGATCTCGGTGCTGTTATGTTCAGACTTAAAGTTCTTGAACTAAAGGATATTGTCCGTCCGGGGAAATTTGCGAAGGCTGCTGTCATTGATTATCTGTCCAAACCAGAGAATATCGAGAAGATTTTAACTTCATTGAGAAGAATGCTGGTTACGCCTTTAACAAGATTATGAAAATTGTCGAGTGGGCTAATATTAAACTCTACAATTTTTTGAATGATCCCCGTATATAAGCATTCCATATAACAAAAGCTCCAAAATTGGTAATCTGATAGTTTGATCACTATTTTTGATTCAAAATAGTGCAGATAATCATTTTTTCTTTGATTTAAAAGCTATTTATCCGTATCATAAAGTCAGGCAAGAGTGTATGGATTTTGCTCTAGTGTAGTGCAGGTACACTCTTTATTTGATTTCTGGAGATAGAGATGGAAAAGAAAAAGTCATTTGGCCTTGCCTGGATGATGCTTCTGGGTTTAGTCCTGGGTACAGTTTTCGGTACATTTATTAGTGACAGTTTTGCAACTGATTATATCAAGCCATTTGGTGATCTGTTCATCAGACTAATTCGTATGGTTGTTGTTCCTCTGGTATTTGCAACCATTATTTCAGGTGTAGCAGGTATTGCAGATATCTCAAAGTTAGGCCGTGTTGCTGTTAAAACTCTTCTTGTTTACGCATTCACCACCGGTGTTGCAGTTATCTTCGGTCTAATAATTGCTCAGGTTGTTCATCCTGGTACCGGACTTGATTTCTCAACTGAAGGCTTATCCATTAACGAGGTTAAGGCTCCAGCACTGAAGGATACACTTTTAAATATTGTTCCTATGAATCCTTTCGATGCTCTATCAAAAGGCTCAATGCTACAGATTATTTTCTTTGCTGTATTCTTTGGCTTTATCCTGGCTTCAATGGGCGAAAAGGGTAAGTCTCTACAGGGCTTCTTTGATGGAGTAGGCGAGGTCATGATTAAGATGACCAATGCTGTTATGCATTATGCTCCTATCGGTGTATTTGCTCTGATTGCATTCACCGTAAGCAAGCACGGTCTTGCAGTGCTGCTTCCTCTGTTAAAGCTGGTACTCTGCTCATTCATTGCAACAGCTCTATTCTTCGTAATTGTTTACATCCCGGTTGTTCGTGTTTATGTAGGTATTCCTCTAAAGCGCTTCTTCAAGGATATTGCTGAGCCATGGATTATCGGTTTTACAACCTGTTCATCAGCAGCTGCTCTAGCTTCAAATCTTGTAGCAACCCGTAAGCTGGGTGCAACCAAGGCAATTGCTTCATTCTCTATCCCATTAGGAAATACCATCAATATGAACGGTACTTCTATCTACATGGGTGTATGTGCAGTTTTCGCCGCAGAAATCTATGGTATCGATCTGACTATGTTTGATCAGGTAACCATTGTTCTGATGGGTATTGTTGCTGCTATCGGTACTGCAGGTGTTCCAAGCGCAGGTTTAATTATGATGAGTGTGGTATTTACTCAGGTTGGTATCCCTCTGGAGGCTGTTGCTCTGATTGCAAGTATCGATCGTCTACTGGATATGATTCGTACTTCTGCTAACGTAATTGGTGACGCATTCACTGCTATCTGTGTAACCAAGATGGAAGGCGAACTTGATTCAGAGGAGTTCTCCGAAGAGACTCTATAGTAGCACTCTTTAATTATTGGGTATTTTTACATCTCCTCCGGATAATAATCTGGGGGAGATTTTTTTTAGACATAAAAAATCTACTAACTTC
>JAGDBH010000156.1 GCA_017959135.1 Succinivibrio sp.
AAAGATTGTATTTTTAGATGTACTTGTGGTGGTAAAAGGGCGGATAATCATTAGTTCGCAAAAGATTAGAATATAATCCTTACCCGCATCCTTGCCGAAATGGGCGCGACAATCTCATAAGTCCAATGGCGGAGATATTAAAAACAGAGATACCAACAAATGCGAAGCGCTTGGTACGGTAGGCAAACAATTAAAACTTAGATAGAGATTAAGGCAGTGACAAAACTGTACGGCTATCTAAAGTGTTTATAATACACAAGGGCAGGTTATAGGTAATCGAAGTTGTCCTGCCCATAGCTGATACACCACTATTAGGTGTAAGCAGTAGGATATTGGTAAGTAACTCCAATCGCCAATAGACACCGGGCATGTAAGTGCGATTGCATACTAGTTGAGTGAACACCAAACTGTGATGGGGATACAGTAAAATCCCCACCCCGTAATAAGTTGGGTAGTCTGTTAGCTCAGTTGGCTAGAGCCTAAAAGTCGGCGGTTCGAGTCCGCCACAGACTATTTGCGAGAAGCTTAGCCGTTCCTCGCACCCCTCGGTAGCGTTTTAATTTCAACACCAACGCCGGAAAAACTTGTTTGCTTAAGTTGATTTTTCTCAATCTCAGTTGCAAGAGTGAGAGCACGGCTTTGTCAACTTAGTGAACTACAAGCTCAAGTTTAGGTTTCACAGAGCTTCAGCAAAACGACAAACTCCTAACATGGGTAATGTGGTCTCATAGCCGCATTACCTCCTCGCCACTATAGTGGTGGCTCCTTTAACTAGTCGGGTACGTCTCATCAGGCACGAGGCGTACCCACCATCTTAAGAAGGAATAAAAGGAGGTTTACAAATGAAGAAAGGTATAATCCCATTTATCTTTTCAAAACCATCAGAGATACTCAGAGAACCTGGGGATAAAATTTCAATGGAAGTAACAAAGAGCGGAAGAAAAGTCGGCAAGATCAACACAAAAGTACTTAAGATGAGCCAGACTCTCTATCCGTCAACAGGAACGATTGTGGAAACACGCATCATTAAACAGGGGTAGTAAGACATGATGAATCCAAATGACAGATGCTATTTTGTCCCTGCGCTGTCTGGTCTGGGGGCTCCATATTTTAACGGTAATGTAAGAGGTTCTATTCTTGGAATCAGCCGACTTACCGGTAAAAAGGAAATCGTGAGAGCAGCTCTTGATTCTATTGCGTATCAGGTAAATGACATTATTACTCTTATAAGAAAGTCCTCTGATGTTGAGGTCACTCAGCTGTGCGTGGACGGCGGTGCTACCTCAAATAAGTATCTGATGCAGTTTCAGGCTGATCTTTTAAGACTTCCTTTAAAGGTTCCTGCCGTTGCTGAACTTTCCGGAATGGGAGCTGCCTTTATGGCGGCAATTGCTCAGGGAATCTACTCTGAAAACATTCTAAGTGAGGACAGATTTGAGGATTCCTATATTCCAAAAGCTGATAAGAATGAAACAGAAGCTAAGGTTGAGGGATGGCACAAAGCCATAAATTCAACTATAGGATATGGAATCTAGAGACTTAATTCGTTGTTTATTATGCTAAGTAGCATGATGTTCAGGGGATCTTAAAGATCCCCATTTTTTTTTACAGCAGGTTAGACCTACTGAGACAGCTTACGGTACATTGAGGTAAGCTCTTCCTGTGTAAAGCTGTAGGTCTTTCCGCAGTGCTGACAGGTCATTGAGGTTCCCTTAGGATCCTCTGCCATGTTCTTGAGCTCTGATGGATCAAGCTGCATCAGGGCATTTTCACAGCGGCTCTTTGAGCAGATGCATTTGAACTGAACCTCTTTCTCTCCGAATACCTTGGTTTCCTCGTGGGCAAACAGTCTGCCTAAGGATTCATCTAAAGGCAGTGTGAACAGTTCGTTTGCGCTTAAGGTTGCAGCAAGAACACTCAGATGCTCAAGAGAATCAAGATTACCTTCAATTTCAGGAATAATCTGCAGCATGATACCGCCAGACTGTTTCTCCCCAAGATCAGTGCTGATGAAGAATCTGGTTGGAAGCTGCTGAGAGTTCTTGAAGTAGTCCTCTAAGGTTGCACCGATTGATTCATTGTTCAGAGCAACAATACCCTGCCACTTAACGCCGTTCTTAGGGAATACTGACAGGGCAAGAATACCGTCTGTACCGCAGAGCTCATGAATAGATGCATTGTTTTCTACTGCACTGTTGTCCTTCAGGGCACATGAGCCGTAGAAGCTTAAATCCTGTCGGATATTGATAAGGGCATACTTTAGAGGTGCGTTCTTGCCGCCTCTGATCTGCACCATGATTTCAGAACCGTCTTTAAGAGTTGATGCTACCAGAACTGATGAAACAGCAAGCTCCATCATGATCTTTTTCAGACAGTCAGGATAGTTATCATGGATAAGATCCTCAAAAGGAGTCTTTAAACGGGTGATTTCACCTCTAACACCATGATTATCAAAAAGAAATCTTTCAATACTGTTATGATTAAATGTCTGCATGTATTTAGTTTCCATATTTCATACTGATGAGAGCTCTTCTGTCTTTCTTGTTTGGCTTCTCATCCGGATGAGGAGCGAGCAGTGAATTGAGTTTAATCTGTTCAATCTGCTTTTCTCTCTCTGTGATGCTTTTTTCTGTTTCCTTATATAGTGTCTGAGCAACCACAGCAGGTCCTCTCTGATCTGAAATCTTTACGATTTCAACCTCTCTGCGGATATTTCCCTGAAGTACCTTGACCAGAGCTCCGATCTCAACGGTTCTTGAAGGCTTGGCCTTAACTCCGTTGTAGTCAACCTTGCCGCCTTCAATCATACTTCTGGCAAGTGAGCGCGTTTTGTAGAATCTTGCAGCCCAGAGCCACTTATCCAGTCTTACTTCTGTATCTTCGTTATTCTGTGCCATAAATAATGCCAATATGTCTTTGTTCAATCTTAAGGCAAGGACAAATTTAAGCGTGAAAAATTAAGAAAAAAGCGTTTTTCAGTGCTAAAGTATAACAATGTTTTTATAAAAAATGGTGTTTAATTATGGATCTTTCTGCATTAGATAAACCAGTTCCTAAAATCCTTGCAAAACGCAGAAATAAGGTCTCAAGATTCTTTACAGTCGATGAGCTTGATCTTGAATTCTCAAACAGTACCAGAAGAACCTATGAAAGATTAAGCGGAGGTAACGGCGCCGTATTGGCTGTTCCTTTTGACGGAAAGGATTTCTACCTTACATCAGAATATGCCTGTGGTTTTGAACGGTACGAGCTTGGTTTCGTAAAAGGAAAGATTGATGATGGAGAAGATGCTGCTACCGCCTGTAACCGTGAACTTGAAGAGGAAATAGGCTTTGGAGCAAGAAACATTACTCTTCTGCGACGGGAAATGACTGTGGCTCCCGGTATGCTGCAGCTTAGAATGTTCACCTATCTGTGTACTGATCTCTATCCAAGAGTTCTTGATGGAGATGAGCCTGAACCGATTTCTATAGTAAAGGTATCTCCTTCAGAGGCAAAAGATCTTATTTTTGATGTGGATTCTCCATTAACTGAATCAAGAGCAATTGCCTGTCTTACTCTCGCCATGAGAAAACTAAATTACCTCTAGTCATGAAAGAATGGAAATGGATGCCATTTCCATGCGCTTCCATGGTCATTCTGTTTGCATCATAGCAAAACTGTGTTAATAAGTTATGCACAAATATGATGCAAATTTAATAATACATTTATCTCCCTTCTAATTTTGCTTATTCTAGTACCTAGACAATCAATTCGTGATTGTATTTTTTATCCATGCAGGGTGTTCCCTGCTTCATTTTGGGAGTTTGGTGATGCGTCATCTTTTAACTGGCTTTGAATTTAGCCAAGAAGATTATTGGGACATTATTAATACCGCTATAGATATGAAAAAGGATCCAAAGAAATACGACCGGGTACTAGCAGGTCGGAGCGGCGCAATAATGTTCGAAAAGCCATCACTAAGAACAAGAACAACATTTGAGCTTGCTTTTTACAGACTTGGAGGACACGGTGTCTATCTGGACCTTCAGAACGGTGAGCTTGGAAAGAGAGAAACAATTGCAGATTATTCACGTAATCTGTGCCGCTGGGTGGACTGTCTTGTAGGCAGAGTTTTTTCACAGAATACTCTGACAGAACTTGCAAAGTACGGTTCAGTACCAGTAATTAACGCTCTTTCTGATTTATATCATCCTGCTCAGGCTATGGCTGACTACATGACCATCTATGAGCATTTAGGTAAGGTAGAGGGTGTTAATGTTGCTTATGTGGGTGATGGTAACAATGTAACCAATTCACTTTTGGTTGCAGGTTCAATTCTAGGGGCTAACGTTACATGTTTCTGCCCTGAAAACTGCAGCCCTGATGCAGCAGTATTTATTAAGGCTCAGGAAATTGCAGCTAAGAATGGATGCAAACTTGCTGTGGAGAATGATATCAGCAAGCTGCGTAACTTCGACGTTGTCTACACAGATACCTGGGTATCCATGGGTGATAACACTCCACTGGATACTGTAAAGAAGAAGTATATGCCATATCAGGTTAATTCTTCTTTAGTTGAGCAGTCTGGTGCTCAGATTGTAATGCACTGTCTGCCTGCTCACCGTGGTTATGAGATTACCGATGAAGTTATGGACGGAGAGAAATCAGTAGTATTCGATGAGGCTGAAAACC
>JAGDBH010000157.1 GCA_017959135.1 Succinivibrio sp.
ATAATCTCCTGTCAAATCTGAAAGAATTTCATCTAAAACCTTAGACTGATCTTTAGTCAAAGCGAATTTCAACCCCGCTCTAAAGTCATCGGTCCTTTTATGATGAGTAATGTTAAATTCGTTAGGAAAGGAAACAGCATCTCCTTCCTGCAATCTGGAATTCAAGATAAAAAAGAACATCTCCTCGTAGGCGAGACGTTTTCTAGCAGCAACCAAATCCTCGAAGGTATCAGGAAAATGAAAAGTATTTATAGCCTTTGAATAAGACATAAAACCATTCTTTTCCTCCAATGAAGCAGGTAGTCTATCATCTGGAATCCTACAATGTGCAAGAGCTTCCTTGACCGCCTTTACCACCGTAGTATTACCAAGCCCCTTTGTAAGAGGGTATATTGGCTGAATCTGTTTTCTAAGTTCATTATATTTTTCAGGTTCAAATATGGCAGGCTGAGACATTTTGAAGCGTCCCTTATCAAATAGTAATCTGCCATAGAAAATATAAACCTTTCCAGGTTCAAAAGTCCCTTTAAGATAATTTGAATTAAACCAAACTAAATCTACGGGAATATCTCCAGCAAAAGCTGTGACTGAAAGTATATCCATTCTACTTCTGGAACGAAAAGATTTTGGAGAGGTTTTAATACGTCCAGAAATACTAATAAGTGAATTTACACTATCCTTATCAGGTGCCTGTGGCTCAGGATAAACTAAATATGTACGTGGAAAAAAAAGGAGTATATCCTCAATGGTATATACTCCTAACTTATTCAAATATTCAGCTGTCTTTTCGCCAACACCTTTTATAGTGTCTACTGATGACAACATTTCCATTACATTTACTCCACTGAAACAATGTAAGCGTATACAGCCTGACCACCTTCAGAAATCTCTACCTCAAGATCTGGGTATTTCTCTTCGATTTCCTTACCAAGTGCCTCAGCCTTTTCCTGGTCACTTCCCTCGCCCCAGTAAATAGATACTACAGCAGAATCCTCAGAAACCATCGCATCAATCATCTCTTTGAATGCTACAGAAATATCAGCATTTACTGAAAGGAGTCCTGAGTCACCCATTCCCATCCAGTCATTCTTTGTGATTTCCTTATCATCAATCATAGTATCACGGACAGCATAGGTAACCTGACCTGTCTTAACATTCTTGATTTCCTCAGTCATGTTAGACTCATTATCCTCAACGCTAGCATCTGCATCAAATGTAATAAGAGCTGTAATTCCCTGTGGAATAGTCTTTGTAGGGATAACTACAATCTTCTTATCCTCGCAAATTGCAGCTGCCTGATTTGCAGCAAGGATAATATTTTTATTATTAGGTAATACAAAAACTGTCTTTGCATTAACTTTTTCTACAGCGCTAAGAATGTCATCTGTACTAGGGTTCATAGTCTGACCACCTGGAATCATGTAGTCGCAACCTAACTCTGTAAAGATAGATGTAAGTCCCTCACCTGTAGCAATAGAAACAAATCCCATATCCTTTGCTGGCTCTAAAGGAGCTGCTTTTGGCTCTTCCTTAGGCTCAGAAGCTGCTTCATCACCAATCTTAATATCAGAAATGCTTCCTACAGAAAGCGCCTGAATCTTAGACTGAATTTCCTTTATCTGGTATGTAGCAAGAGGCTTATCTGTCTCGATTACAAACTCAACAGTAGTCTTAACCTTCTCTGCTGCCTTAGCAACCTGACCACCAGCTACTGGCTCATAATCAACCTCTTTGCCGATAAGCGCATCATATGCACCCTGAAGTACACATACAAGACCCTGACCGCCAGAATCTACTACTCCTGCCTGTTTAAGAACAGGTAACATATCTGGAGTCTTAGCAAGAACATCCTCTGCCTCTGCAATAACTGCCTCAGCAAACTCTACAATATCATCAGTCTTGCCCTTCATCTCCTGTGCTTTGTCAGCTGCTCCTCTGGCAACAGTAAGGATTGTACCTTCCTTTGGCTGCATAACAGCCTTGTACGCTGTCTGAACTGCTTTTTCAAAAGCCTCAGCTAAAATATCAACTGTAACCTCATCATAATTTCCCATGACCTTTGTAAGACCACGGAAAAGCTGAGATAAAATAACACCTGAATTACCTCTGGCGCCACGAAGGGAACCAGATGAAATAGCCTTTGCAACTGTCTTCATATCTGCATCCTTAAGCTCAGAAACTGCATTAGCTGCAGACATGATAGTCATAGTCATATTGGTACCTGTATCTCCATCAGGTACAGGAAAAACGTTTAATTCATTTATCCACTCTTTTTTAGCTTCGAGATTCTTTGCTCCCGAAAGAAACATCTTTGCTAACAAAGACGCAT
>JAGDBH010000158.1 GCA_017959135.1 Succinivibrio sp.
AACGAGTGCTCCGCCTTGGCAGCCTGGATTGCGTCAATGGCAATCTTGACCGAGCCGTCGGTGTTGTTCTTAAATCCTACAGGACAGGAAAGACCGGAGGCCATTTCTCTGTGCAGCTGGGATTCGGTGGTGCGTGCTCCGATGGCACCCCAGGTTATGAGTTCGTCGAAATACTGAGGCGAGAGGATATCAAGAAATTCAACCGCAGCAGGAACGCCAAGATTGTTTACGTCCAGCATGAGTTTTCTGCCGATGCGGAGACCGTCGTTGATATCAAAGGACTGATCCAGATACGGATCGTTGATCAGTCCCTTCCAGCCTACAGTGGTACGAGGCTTCTCGAAGTAAACTCTCATTACGACAACAAGCTGATCCTGATACTTCTGGCGAAGCTTCATCAGTCTGTTTGCATAATCAATCGCAGCTCTGGTGTCGTGTACAGAACAAGGTCCTGCAATCACAACTAGTCTGTCATCTACACCGTTGAAAATGTTGTGAATCTCTCTTCTTGTCTGGTCCACAACGTTATTTGTAAAATCTGTTGCCGGAAATTTCTCGATCACGGCAATTGGGGGAATTACCTGGTACATTTCGCTGATTCTCGTATCTACGATACCATGCCCCGCTTCATTAGGCGGGGTAAGGTTCAAATTCTTGTCAATAGTCATATAAACCGCCTAATTAATTAAAGTTATAAAATCGCCAATAATAATAGTTAAAAGAGTTCTTTAAAGCTGAAGAATTACTTTGCTTAAATATGCTACAAGGAGCACTCCCTTTTAAAAATATATTATTAGTATTCACTATTTTCTTCCTAAAAGTTATTTATCAAATCATTATTGCGTGGCAAACCTTACAATGCCACTCTCATAAAAGTTTGTAGTTCATTATAAATACGGTTTGAAATTTTATTCAAGTAAAATGGGGGTAAAACGGCTATGAAAATTTTAGTGCTCAGAATTTGTGCAATGCCCAATATATGTGCAGAAAATGCCTATTTTGACGGCATAAAGATTAAATAACAGTAAAAAAACGAGTGTTTAATAAAATTTTAGAGAGGATAAAAACGAAAAAGGATGGTTCTGACAAGGCAAAACCACCCAAATATCAAATGGAATATTAGATGTCAAGCACAAGAGTTACAGGACAGTGGTCAGATCCCAAAACTTCATTTTCGATTCTTGCATCAACGATATTGTTTTTAAGTTCATCAGAGACAAAGAAGTAATCAATTCTCCATCCAATGTTCTTTGATCTTGCAAAGGTCTTATATGACCACCAGCTGTAGCAGTCTGGCTTATCACCATTTACCTGTCTGAAGGTATCAACGTATCCTGCATCAACCATTCTGTCTAAAAAGGCGCGCTCCAATGGCAGGAAGCCTGTATTGGTCTCATTGGTCTTAGGTCTTGCCAGATCAATTGGCTTATGGGCAATATTGAAATCGCCGCAAACCACAATTGGCTTATCCTCACGCAGCTTCTGAGCATAATCAAAGAAGCAGTCAAAGAATCCCATCTTATAAGGTACACGCTTGAATTCGCCCGTTGGTCTGCCCTTCTCATTTAGAATTGCAGCACCGCCGTTTGGGAAATAGCCGTTGAAGAAATGGAACTTCTCAAACTCAAGATGAATGATTCTGCCCTCGCCCTTAAATTCAGGATCTGGGAGCTCATATTCAACAGACAGAGGTTTCAGCTTTGAGAATACTGCAGTACCTGAATAGCCTTTCTTTACAGTTGATGAACAGAAAAAGCTCTCATAACCAGGCTTTGTCTTAAGAGAATCATCAAGCTGCTCGACGCTTGCCTTGGTTTCCTGAAGTCCAATCACGTCATAGGTTGAATTACGGAACCAGTCAAAGCCCTCTTTGCCGGCAACAGCTCTAATGCCGTTTACATTCCATGAACTTAGGGTAATCTGCATATTAGTCCTTAACAATCTCGTCTATTCTGTTGTCGTTATCACCGCCGATTGCTGTCATCAGCGCCATGGTTGATTTTAGGTTATTAAGCTTTGCCTCCAGATATGAAATCTTGGCATTTCTCATGGTATCGGCAGAGGTTAAGAAGTCGGTCAGTGCAACCAGACCAGACTCGTATCTTACCTTGTAGCGCTCATAGTTACGAACAGCAAGCTCGTATGAATGCTTGTAGGTCATAAGTGACTTCTGGTAGTAGTCCACATTGGAGATATCATCATAAACTTCCTGCACAGCCTTAACGTAATCAGCAACAAAGTTGATGCTTGCAAGATCGATATCCTTCATGGCGCTCTTCTTCTCTTTTGTAAGCTTATTGAAGTTTAAGAACGGGAAGGTAATTGATGAACCAAGAGCTCCAACCGGATTGGCCAGGAATCTTCCGATAGTACCTGAATCACCCGAGGTTATTCCGGCAGTCAGAGTGAAATCAGGGAAGAATGCCATCTTAGCCTCGTTATAGTTGGCATATGCCTTTTTAAGGGTTGCCTCATCCTTCATCAGATCAGGACGTCTGGCAAGAAGCTCTGATGGAACAGATAAAGAGAACTCAGGAACCACAGAATCATCAAGAGATGCTATCTCAAAGTCATGGTCTGCAGTTGAACCTAACATGGTTGCAAGTGCAGTTCTGGCCTTCTTAAGATTGTTTCTGCGAGAATCCAGAGTTGCCTGAACCTTCAGATGATTGATATGGGCATCATCCACATCTAAGGAATCAGCAGCACCAGCAGAGAATTTGTTCTGAACCAGAGCAAGACGCACCTGGGAATCCTTTAAATCCTGCTCACCGATAGCTACAGCCTCTTTAGCGTATGCATACTGCCAGTAGGCTGCCGCAGTAGATTCAATCACGGTAAGTCTCATAGCAAGATAATCGTAGGCTGTTGCCTGATAGTTTGCAAAGGCTGCATCATCTGCAGCTTTAAGCTTTCCGAATAAATCCAGCTGATAGGATAAAGAGAAATTGCCGCTTGAACTCTTATGGGTGGAGTCATGATAGTCTAATGCTCTCTTTGCAGTTGAGCCAATGGATGCTGAAGCGGTTGGATGATCGTTGGTGGCAACAATATCAACATTGATAAGAGCTTTCTCTACATTCACATATGCAGTTCTCATATCAAAGTTGTTCTTAAGTGCAACCGTCATCAGAGTATTTAGCTTTTCATCCTTAAACTGTTTCCAGTATTCTGCTTCAATAGGAGCACCAACAAAACGGTAGGCATCATGATATGAGGCAACGGTTGGGAAAACAGGAGCTTTATAATCAGTAAAGAACAGACTGCATCCGCACAGGCATGCACTCATACATACAACAGAAAGCTTTTTTAACATTTACAGTCCTCTGATGGTTTCTTCAAGATAGAGACGCCAGTCCGGCAGGTCTCTTCTGAAAGTGTTTGCAAACTTATCAGAATTCATTCTGGAATCGGCAGGACGTTTTGCCTTTGCACCGAATTCTTCTGATGTGATTGGAAGTACATCAACATCGTGAGTAAGTATTCCGATTTCACGAGCTTTATCTAAAATCACTCTGGCAAAATCGTTTCTTACAATTGCAGGATAGCCGCAGTAGTTGTAAACACCAAAATCTGTACAGCTGCCGTTTAAAATAGAATCAGCAATGTAGCAGATATCATCTGCTAAAGCTCTGGCTGGAGTAGGATTTCCTAATTCATCACAGACTACCTTAAGAGTGTCTCTTGAGGCAGCAAGATTAGCCATAGCCTTTACAAAGTTCTTTCCGTAACGGCCGAAAATCCAGCTTGCTCGCAAAATTACAGCACGTACACCGCTGTCCAGAATAAAACGTTCGCCAAATAGCTTGGTCTTACCGTAGGCACAGCGTGTTCCAGTACTTTCATTCTCGGTATGCAGACCGTTTTTACCATTGTCATAGACATAATCTGTTGAAATATGAATCAGAGGGATATCTCTTAATTTACATTCCTGAGCAAGATATTTAGGTCCCAGAGCATTAACTGCATAGGCAGCTTTTTCCTCATCTTCCGCCTTATCAACTGCAGTGTACGCTGCACAGTTAATCACCAGAGAAATAGGGGTTGACTCAAACAGAGAAGAAACTTCATTTTCTGATGTGATATCAAGGTCGCTATGTCCGCAGGCTATCACTTTGTAACCTAAGATAAGAAGCTTCTCACATACCTCAACGCCTACCTGACCTCTGGCACCTGTAACAAGAATCGGATTCATATAAAATAACCTATTTTTTTGCTTTTGAACTCTTGGTTTTTGACATTCGTTTTACAAGCGCCTCCACAACCTTATAGGAGCTGTTGAATGAATCAACAGGAAGACACTCGTAAGGGCCATGGCAGTTCAGTCCTCCAGTGAAGATATTTGGAGTTGGAAGTCCCTGATTTGATAGATTTGAGCCGTCTGTTCCGCCACGTACGCTCTTTAAAACGACCTTTACACCGGCATCCTTGTACGCCTTTGTACAGATATCGAGAATTTCCTGATTCTGCTTTAAGACCGCTTCCATATTTGCGTACTGGAATTTAAGATCAATCTCTACTCTGCCCTGACCGTATTTGTTATTTAAAAAATCAACTGCTGATTTTACAAAATCAAGGCGTTTTTTCATACCTTCATCAGTAAAATCACGGATAATCATTTTTATCTTTGAAGACTCAACCTCGCCTTCAAAGCCGTGAACATGGTAAAAGCCTTCCTTATCTCTGGTATTCTCAGGCTTCTCGTCTCTTGGAAGCATACCTATAAATTCAGTTGCCAGAGTAATTGCATTTACAAGATTCTTATAGGCTACCGCAGTGTGTACTGCAGTTCCATGGAATTTTACGATGGCACCATAAGCATTGAAGGTTGCAACATCAAGCTCACCAAGTTCGGTTCCATCCACAGTTATACCGTAATCACAGTCAATATTCTTTACATCAAGATAAGTTGTGGAAAGACCAATCTCCTCATCAACGGAGAAAATAATCTTTAGAGGACCATGTTTTAGACTGCTGTCGGTTTTTAGATTTCTAAGAAGCAGCAGAAGACAGGCAACACCGGCCTTGTCATCAGCACCTAACAGTGTGGTACCGTCGGTAACAATAATATCCTCTCCAATGTGAGAGGCTAGCTCAGGACAGAAAGACTGGGTAATGGTAAGACCGTTATCAAGCTTAATACCATCTCCACTGTATTTTCTTACGAGTCTTGGTTTTACATTGGCACCGCTGCAGTCAGGAGCGGTATCCATGTGAGCTAAAAGACACAGAGATTTTGCCTTTTCACAGCCTTCTGAAGCAGGTACCTTTACGGTTACAACTCCGTGCTCATCCTGTTTTGAATCATAGCCAAGCTCTGAAATGGCTGATGAGAGATAGACTCCGAATCGAAGCTGCCCCACAGATGAAGGAACAGTCTTTGAACCTCCGTCTGCCTTGGTATCAAAGGATATCAGATCAGAAAAAATCTTAACTAAAGGATCAACTCCGCAAAGATTGTCAAAGTCCTTTGAATTTCCTGTCTGCATATATACTCCTTATTTTTTATTCACGAGCCAGCGCATCAATTGGATTCAGTCTTGCTGCCGAACGGGCTGGCATATAGCCAAACACAATTCCTATTATAGACGAAGTTATAACCGCAACAACAATAGAGGTCACAGAGAAGGATAAAGGAATTGCCGGCATCACAATTGAAAGCACAAAGCCAAGAATCATTGAGAAAATCACACCTAAAAGACCACCGATGATACACACGGTAATTGACTCAATGAGAAACTGGGTCATGATATCAGAGCGTCTTGCTCCGACTGCCACACGAATACCGATTTCACGGGTTCTCTCTGTAACTGAAACCAGCATGATATTCATAACACCGATACCGCCTACTACAAGAGAAATAACTGCAATGGCAGAAATC
>JAGDBH010000020.1 GCA_017959135.1 Succinivibrio sp.
GGAGTGAAATACAAGAATCAGATTGGTCTTGCTTTCCATCCTGAACTTACTGATGATTCAAGAATTCATCAGAAATTTCTTGAGCTGATTTAAGCAAAAATCAAACTTAAACTCCAGCTAGAACTATTCAGAGCCTAGGGAGTTCAGCCGTAGGCTTTGTTTTTTCGAAAAAAAATATGATATAAATCACTAATTAGTAATTATTCTCAATAAGACACTATATTTCAAAGATTTCAGACTATATAATGCAACACCGTTGAGAGCGACATCTATAGATGTAAAGGCTTCTCCCTAAGAAGCTGCTCTTGAACATCTTGATGATTCCTATGCAGTTGATTTTCAACATGCATACGTTGGTATCCGGTGAGCCCATAAATCTTGCCAGATACCTTATTTTTTTGAATCCTGCCAAATGAAGTAAAACTTCAATCGTATTATTCTTTATACAAAAGTGTTTTTGTTATTATTCTCATCTTTCCTTAGTGGTGTTTCTAAACTACTGAAAACAAACGTGATGTTTACGGAAAAACGTAGCACGAATCTTCTGGTATCAGCTTCAATGCGCCATCATAAGCTCTCCCATGTGATATAATGCGCGTGAATATGTGAAATTTGAGGCAATAAAGTGAGTACAGTAATTACAGATTTAGAACCAAAATCAGTTTGGAAACATTTTTCAGAATTAAACAAGATTCCTCGTCCTTCTTCTCATGAGCAGAATGCAGCTAAGTACATTGTTGATTTTGCTAAAAAGAATGGCTTTAAAGTTGAGACTGATGCTGTAGGTAACGTTATTATTGACGTACCTGCAAGTGAAGATAAGAAAAATGCTCCTACCGTAATTCTGCAGGGACATATGGACATGGTTCCGGTTGCAGCTGAAGGTTATGATTTTGACTTTTTAAAAGATCCTATTCAGAGCTATGTAGACGGAGATTTCGTAAAGGCAAAGAATACCACTTTAGGAGCTGACAACGGTATCGCTATCGCTATGGCTCTCGCCATGTTTGAGGACAAGACTCTATCTCACGGTCCACTTCGTGCAATCTTCACCGTTGAGGAAGAAACAACCATGAAGGGAGCCTCAAATCTTGATGCAAAATATCTTGATGCAACCTATCTGATTAACCTTGATTCTGAAGAAAACGGCTTTTTATATGTAAACTGTGCCGGTTCTCAGGATGTTGATATCAGATTCAATATCTCAAAGATTATCCCTGAGGCAACCAGTGCCATGACCATCAGACTGTCAAATCTTGAGGGCGGTCATTCAGGTGCTGACATCCACGTTGGAAATGCCAATGCAATCAAGGTAATGGCAACCATCATCGATGATCTGAGCGATGAGTATGATCTGTTCATTCAGGATTTCACCGGTGGTACCGTAAGAAACTCAATTCCTGCAAAGGCAAGTGTAACTATTGCAGTTCCTCAGGAAGAAACAGAAGAAATCAAAAAGAGCATCTCAAGAATCTTTGAAGCACAGAAGACTCTGTACTCAAAGACCGATCCTCAGATGAAGCTTGAGATTGCTGAAGCATCTGTATCAAAGGCTTTAGGCTATGCTCAGACTCAGGATCTGATTCATCTGTTAAGAGCACTTCCAAGTGGCATTATTCGTATGTCAAAGGAATTCTCTTCTGTAGTTGAAACCCCTATCAACCTTTCAATGGTTAAGACCTTCGAGAATGAGATTATAATTGAAATGATGCCTCGTTCTCTTGAGGATGCAGGCCTGGCACAGATTGTTGAGGATGTACGTTCATGCTGCTACCTGCTTGATAATGTTGAGGTAGAAACCAAGAATCTGCATCACTGCTGGTCTTCACCAAGCCATAACCGTCTGATTGATGTGCTTAATATGTGCTACAGAGAGGTTAGCGGCAATGAATTTAAGATTACCGCAATGCATGCAGGTGTTGAATGTGCTCAGTTTGCTATCCTAAACAAGGATCTGCAGCTAATCTCTGTCGGCCCAACCATCCTGAATCCTCACAGTCCTCAGGAAAGAGTTGATATCAAGGGCGTAGAGCAGATGTATGTAACAGTTTGTCGTGCTTTAGCTATGCTATAGAAGAAAAGTTTTCACATAAGGAAGTATCACATGCGTCAGAACACAAGTTCTCAGAGAGCCTCTCTCCCATTCCAGTGTTTTCACACCTGTACTGCACCTGGTGTGGATGCATCCAATGCAGAGCTGTTTGTGAGAGGTGTAAACCATAGCAGACTTAAGATCTGGATTGTAAGCTTTTCACAGAATGAAGACGTAAAGAATCCAATGACCTATTCAGGTTCCTATTCAGGAATCCATAGATTCGTTGCTCCTCTGAATGCAGATAAGAGTCGTAACCTTATTACATATTACTTTAAGATTATGCTTTCAAATAAGGACGGCGAACCTGTTGATGTTGTGTGGTACAGTTCTTTGGGTATGTCCAGAGAACCACCTTTAAGACAGCACTGCTATGTGATTGAGCTTTTCAATACTCACCCACAGTGGGCTATGGACAGTGTAATCTATCAGATTTATCCAGATAAGTTTGCAGCCTCATCAGGCAATTTCACCGTTGATGGCACCAAGGTTAATAGTGAATCCCCTGTAAGATTAAAGGATTTCGAGTTTGTTAATCTTGATGAAACTCACTGCGGTGGTGATCTTGACGGTGTAGCAACCATGCTTCCTTATATCAGAGGTCTAGGCTGCGATACCATTTATCTGACACCTATTTTCAAGGCACCTTCAGTACATAAGTACGATACTGAAGATTATGATGTGGTAGATACTCACTTTGGCGGCAATGGCGCTCTAAAGAGATTAAGAACCGTAGCCTTAGGCTATGAGATGAAAATCCTGCTTCACGGTACATTCAATCATACCGGCGATTCAAACCCATGGTTTGACCGTCAGGAGAAGACCGGTAAGGGAGCTCTTCGTCATAAGGATTCTCCTTACAGAGAAATCTATACTTTCAACTCTGAGGGTGAAGCCTATGTATCTGACGACAAGGCCAACTATCCTAAGCTTGACTTCTCAAGCTATCTGACCCGCCACCTTATCTACGAGGGAGAGAATTCCATTGTAAAGAAATGGACCC
>JAGDBH010000159.1 GCA_017959135.1 Succinivibrio sp.
AAATTTCTCCGGTAAATACTGTAGTTGCAGGGCCTTCAATGATAACAGATGATGCGCTGTCACCATTCCAGGAGCAGGTAACAATTCCGCCCAGGACATGAACATCTACCTTTTCATCTGTAAGACCGTTTAGGACGCATGCAACAGTTGTGGCACAGCACCCTGTTCCGCAGGCAAGAGTTTCTCCGGTTCCTCTCTCCCAGACACGCATGTGAACTGAGCCTCTGTCATCGACCTTAACAAATTCAGTATTTGTACGGTTCGGGAAAATCTCATTATTTTCAAACTTAGGACCAATAGCTTCTATATCAAAGGTTGCAAGATCTACATCTTCAGGTAAAAATACAACTGCGTGAGGATTTCCCATGGATACGCAGGTGATCTTCCACTCTTTACCATCTATTGTCACTGGTGCACTTATCACAGCATCTGGGAAACTACTATTGGCAGATGCATAGTCAGAGCCTGTTGTCTTTCTGCTGTTCTCCTGGAGCTTTTCAGCTGATACAGGCACAAGTTCAGGGCTTAGGATTGGAGCGCCCATATCTACTTTTACAGAGCTTACGAGATTATCATCTCCAACTGTCAGGTCTATATATTTCTTTTTGCCGGCGCTTACTATTACAAGGCTCTTTTTGTCAGTAAGTCTGTTATCATAAACATATTTGGCAACGCATCTGATTCCGTTTCCACACATCTCAGATCTTGATCCGTCAGCATTGTACATTTCCATTTCAAAATCTATGGATGAATCAGAAACTGGATTTATAAAGATAAGTCCGTCAGAACCAATTCCAAAATGTCTGTCAGAAACTTTCCTTGCCAGTTCACTTTTCTTTTCCTGGGGTATATTTTCTCTGGAACCGTCTACGTAGACATAGTCATTTCCACAACCATGCATTTTGCTAAAGAGCATAAAAAATCCTCCTAAAATCTAAATAAGTTAACTAATTTTACGGCTTTTTTAGATTGATTGCAATCTAATCAAATAAATCGGTAAAAATTTAAATAAATTTATTAGTTTTATATATTCAAAAATTCTAACAAATATGATAGATTTTATGATTATAAAAAGTATAAATTAAATATTAGAAGTTTATTATTCATGTAGATTTTTGCATTAGGGGTCAGATGCATATGGTTTTTTGGGAACAAGTGTCTGAATGTGGAGGACAACAGTATGAAAAAAGGGGTTAAGAAGATTGCATTTGTAGCATCTTCAGGGGGACATCTTGAGGAAATTTCCCGTCTGAAGGGTATTGAGGGGATGTATGACTGCTTTTTAGTAACAGAAAAAAGTGATTTCGAGATCAAGGATTTCTGCGAAAAAAGGTATCTTGTTCCAATGATGAATAGAAAGCAGATCACATTTTTTCCTAAATTTATGTGGTTGTTCTATAGGACGCTTTCTATTCTGCTCAAGGAAAAACCAGACTTTATAATTACAACTGGAGCTTTGGTAGCATACCCATTCTGCGTTGTGGGCAAGCTTTTAGGAATCAAGGTTATTTACGTTGAGTCTTTCGCAAGGGTCAACGAGCCTTCTCTTACAGGTAAGCTTGTTTATAACATGTCAGATTTATTTATGGTACAGTGGGAGGATATGCTTGAGAAATATCCGAAGTCGATGCTTGGAGGCGGTATATTTTGATTTTTGTCACATTGGGGACACAGAAATTTCAGATGAACAGACTGGTTAAGGCAGTAGATGAGCTGGCTTTGGAGCTTTCTGAAGATATATTTATTCAGAAGGGGCACTCAGACTATGTTCCCAGAAACTGTAAATATACCGATTTCATGGATGCTGACGAGTACAATAAGAAGATAGCTGAGTGCAGTATTCTTATTACTCATGCAGGTGTAGGAACTATTATCACAGGCATTAATTGCAGCAAGCCAATAATAGTTGTGCCACGCAGGAACAAGTATGCAGAGCATGTTGACGATCATCAGAGTCAGATTGCGAATGCATTCTCATCCAAGGGATGTGTTCTTTGCTGTGAAGAGGTAACTTAATTAAAGGATTATATTGATAAAGCAAGGACGTTTGATTTTCAACCATACGAACTCAGGGGTGGTAACATAGAGGAGACTATCATGAGATTTATCAATATTTTTGACTAATATTTTTGAGTTAGGGCAATAGTAAGATGAATCGCAG
>JAGDBH010000160.1 GCA_017959135.1 Succinivibrio sp.
CTGTTCTCTGCGCGGAATTATAGAGAAAAGGTAAACTTTCAGATGCGGTTGGAATGGTTTATATTGCAGGACTTACCGAGCTAACCGGTCCAAGTGCAGCTGTTACTGAATATGCGAAGATCATCAGAGATACTTCAAGACGTCGTCGTCTGATCAAAGTTTCAGAGCATATTGAAAAAATCTGTTATAGCCCAAATGGTCTTACTGTGGATGAGATCTACGATGAGGCTCAGGGTCTGATCTTTAAACTTGCTGAGTCAAATACAGCTGTTGATGAAGGTCCTGTACCTATGACAACAGTTGCCCTCAACCTTATCAAGAAGATCCATGATGACGTTGATCTTGGCAAGAAAATGAATGGTGTTGCTTCAGGCTTCACCGAACTTGATGAGATTACTCAGGGATTTAGACCTGGTACTTTCAATATTATTGCAGCACGTCCAGGTGTTGGTAAAACATCCTTTGCAATGAATATTGTTTCCAACATTGCGATGAATGTTGATGAACATAGACCGGCTCTGGTGTTTTCTCTCGAAATGCCTGCTAATGAAATTGCAATGCGTCTGATTTCATTTTTTGGAAGAGTGTCAGGAAAAGATCTGGCAGCAGGAAGAGTCAGTGCAGAACAGTGGCGTGATATTATTCGTAAGGTAAAATTACTTACCGAATCAGATGGAAATGGTAATGACCGTGTAAAATTATATATTGATGACGGTTCTGATCTTACTCCATTGGAATTACGTTCAAGAGCCAGAAAGATTGCTGCAGAAAACGGCGGATTATCATGTATTATGATTGACTATATTCAGCTGATGAGAGGTCAGTCTAAACACGATAACCGTTCACAGGAAGTTGGAGAAATCTCAAGATCATTAAAACAGTTATCAAAGGAGCTTGAAGTTCCAATTTTTGCTCTGGCTCAGCTAAACCGTGATGTTGAAGCCCGTAAGGATCATCGTCCAATGAACTCTGACTTACGTGAATCAGGCTCTCTGGAGCAGGATGCTGATATGATTATGTTCATTGACAGAGATGTTAATCGCGGTGAAAACAGTGATGATTCAAAGGCAACCCTGATCATAGGTAAGAACAGAAGTGGTGCTACTGCTGATATTGAACTGCAGTTCCAGGGTGCATATACAACCTTCTATGATAAAGCTAACTATATTGCAACTGATAGCGATGTTCCTCTGCCTGAGGACGACTATTATCAGCGACAGTAACTGTCAATAAGGAATAACAAACATGGAAAGCGTAACTGCTTTAATTGATAAGCAGGCATTGATACACAATATTAAAGTAATCAAGAATAAAGCTAAAGATTCAAAAATAATTGCTGTTATAAAAGCAAATGCATATGGACACGGAGCCATTGCCGTTGCTAATGCCTTGAAAGATAGGGTTGATGGTTTTGCTGTTTCTCGAATTGGCGAGGCAATGGATTTACGTCGAGACGGCATTTAAAATCCTATTTTCCTGCTGGAAGGTTTTTATAACGATGATGATCTTCCATTTATATCCAAATATGACCTACATACTGCCGTCAACACAATGGAGCAGGTAGAGGCTATTGAAAGAGTTCCTTTTTCAAAGCCTATTCATGTATGGGTGCAGGTTGATATTGGAATGCATCGTTTAGGTTCTAATGACAAGGCTACAATTGCAAAGATAAAATCTCGCCTGGAAAAGTGCGACAAGGTCATTAAACCTTTAGGTCTTCTGTCTCATTTATCTGTTGCAGATACTCCTAACGAAGTTGAATATAACAAGACCCAGATAAATAATTTCTTTGATTTTGCCAAGGATATGCAGGGCGAGCTCTGTCTTACAAACTCTGCAGGAATATTTGACTGGAATGAGTCTCATACGCAGTGGATTCGTCCTGGCATCGTAATGTATGGAATTTCTCCATTTGAAGATAGAACCGGTGAGGATCTTGGTCTTAAGCCTGTTATGACCTTAAAGAGTAATCTTATTGCCATAAACAAGGTTAAGAAAGGCGACAAGATTGGTTATGGCGCCTATTACGTCGCTCCAAAGGATACAACAATAGGTATTGTTTCCTGTGGTTACGGTGATGGTTATCCTAGAACAGCTCCTAACGGAACTCCTGTTTTAATTAATGGCCGCTATGTACAGACTGCTGGTC
>JAGDBH010000161.1 GCA_017959135.1 Succinivibrio sp.
CTCCCATCTGAGAGCATCCATATGGATGAGTTAATGCATAGCAGCCATCGACATTACTGTAGGTCTCAAGCTTTTCTCTTGCATAGGTCTCAAGTTCTTTTGCGATATGGTTTACGCAGAAAACAGTCGGAATAATCCAGACTTCAGTGCGGATACCAACCTGACCATCTGCTCTTACATAGCCCTCAAAGGTTCTCTCAACCTTCTTAAGCTGTGTTTTCTCCACTCTGTTATAAGTGTAATCCTTTGTGCCGGAAAGGTTGGTGTTAACATTCTCTGAATGCACATGCTGTCCCTTCTGAATAGGGCAGGTAGCATGACCGATGGAGTAACCGTATTTTATGATCTGATCGCCTTCTTTGAGATCATAGAGGGCAAACTTATGCCCACGGGTAATGTCATCCTTTAAGGTTACATCTCCCTTAGCGGTTTTGACAGTCTGACCTGCCTTAAGATCTTCAAGAGCGACAGCAACAACATCCTCACCAGGATTGATTACAACGCACTGCATTATCTCTCTCCTAGCACTCAGACATTGTCTTTTTTATACCCTGGGTTACAACCAGATGGGTAAGAGCTGCAATCTTTTTCACATCTAGTTTTGCGCAGAGATCCTCTCCCCACAGCTTTGAATCTGAAAGAATATGAGAGACAGTGTCCACAGCTGAGCTTTCAGAGTCCTTATAAAGACTCCAGGCTTTAGTCATTACCTTTACTGCATACTCATCATCCTGGAACTGACCGCTCTTGCCATCTGCTCTTGAAACGGTAACTGGAGAAGTGCCATCTGCGTTTTTATAAAGAGCAAAGAAAGCTGCCAGTGAAAAATAGAGTTTGGATGGATGAGTACCTGCAGCTCTTGCATCCAGAATTGAAGGGATAACACGAGCTTTTACCTTTGAGGTACAGTTCATCAGAATTGATGAGAGCTGGTGATGAAGTGAAGGATCCATGAATCTGTCGACAACAGCATCGGCAAATTCAGTCAGCATTCCCTTATCAAGTCTTACTGCAGGGATGATTTCATCATAGATAATAGAGCGCACAAAAGGTCCGGTTACACTGTCGGTCATCATTTCATCAACAGTATCAAGGCCAGCCAGGAATGCTGCAGGGACATTTGAGGTATGGGCTCCGTTTAGAATTCTGACTTTACGCAGACGGTATGGGGTAATGTCAGGAGCTACCACCACGTTAAGCCCAGCCTTGGCAAATGGCAGCTTGTAGCTTATTTCATCAGAGCCTTCAATTGCCATAAAGCCAAATTCCTCACCAGTGGACATCAGCGCGTCCTCATAGCCAAGCTCCTTTGCATAGCGCTCTGCATCTGCCTTTGGATAGCCTGATACCACACGATCTACAAGAGTGTTGTAGAATACGCAGTCTTCACATACATAAGATTTAAACTCATCGCCTAGTTTCCAGTCATCGGCATGTTTTAGAATAATTTCTTTTAATTTTGTACCGTTATCTTCAATAAGCTCACAAGGAAGGATGCTTAAACCTGCAACTGAGCATGCATTCTCTACGCCTTTAAAGGCTTTGAATCTTTCAAATAAAAGCTGAGTCAGCTTACCTGGGAATGACAGAACACAGCCTTCCTTAGGAAGATCTTCTTTTGTATAAACAAGTCCTGCCTCAGTGGTGTTTGAGAAGATAAATTCAAGGGTAGGGAGTCTGAAGTCTTCCTTTAGCTTTTCAAAATCTGCATTGTCATAAGGATTACGTGCTGCAGCTATGGTGTTGATGATTTCAAATGACTCTTTTACCTTGCCGTTTTCCATAGCGTGAAGAACAGCTGTAAATAAACAGTCCTGCTCTTTTAAAACAGGAACAGTACGTCCTCTTGGAGTTGGCTGAACAGCAATAACCCTACCATTGAAAAGATTCTTCTGATTCATGCGGTAAAGCATCCAGTCAATAAAGCAGCGAATGAAATTTCCCTCGCCGAACTGAATAGCCTTTACAGGAAGATCTGATCTGCATTCAGGTTTTAGGTTCAGGTTTAATGTACTCATTTTTGTTTGTGTCCGTAATTGATGTTATGTTTAGTTGTGTTATTAAAAATAAAGTCTGCAGCTATTCACTGCAGACAAAGTTTCAGGAGTTTAAGCTGTGAAATCAATTTCAACTTTCAGCATGTCAGCTCCATGTGCTGCAAAGTCAGCAAAGGCCTGAGGCGCGTCATCGAATTTGTAGGTATTGGTAATTGCTTTCTTAAGATCAACCTTGCCAGACTTAACCAGATCGATAAGGTTTAAGAAATCCTGCTTTAGAGCATTTCTTGAGCCATAGACGTTAAGCTCTTTCTTCTGCAGAAGGGTAAAGTTGAAATCAAGATTCTTCTTGCCCACACCAATCAGAACAACATTAGCCGCATAGGCAGCAACATCAATGGCATTCTGGAAGGTTGATGGCAGACCTACAGCTTCAATAGCCACATCAAATCCCTTGTTGTCAGTGATCTTCATGCATTTCTCAACGAAATCATCTCCGTTGTTGAGAATGCCTCCGTCAAGATTGAAGCTCTTAACTGCATAGTCAATCTTCTTCTGTGCCACATCCGCTATATATACTGTAGCACCCTGAGATTTGGCGGCAACAGCTGCCAGGGCTCCGATGGTGCCTGCACCGATAACGATAACCTTGTCTCCTTTCTTTACCTGACCGCGGGTTACTGCTCCGTGGTAGCTGATGCAGAAAGGTTCGATGGCTGCAAGCTCGGCTGGATCAAGTCCCTTACCGTCATAGATTCTCTCAAAAGGCATGGTGATGTACTCTGAGAATGCGCCGTCTCTCTGAGCTCCTAAGGTCTCATTGTGCTCACAGCAGTTTAAATGTCCTCTCTCACAGGAATAGCATTTGGTGCAGTTAAAGTAAGGATTGCAGGTTACAACCATACCTTCCTTAAGACCGTATTTGCTGGCATCGCCGTTGAGTTTTTCAATTCTGGCAGAGAATTCATGACCTGGAATTCTTGGGTAGGATGCGTAGGCAAAGGTTCCTCTGTAGGTTCCAAGATCACTTCCGCAGATACCGCCGCGCAGTACTTTTAATAAAGCCTCTCCCTCCTTTGGTTCTGGCATAGGAGTCTCAATGATTTTTACCTCACCAGGCTTTGGAATAATGATGGTTTTCATAGCAGATAATCCTTAAACATATTTAGTAAATCAGGTTAACAAGTGCTGTGCTGAAGCTTGGTACAAAGGTCAGAAGCAGCAGACAGCCTAACAGTAGAATGTAGAATGGTATTGCCTCTTTGATAAAGCGGCCCATTGGACATTTTGTAATCGAACAGGTCACGAACATCAGCGTTCCCATTGGAGGTGAGATTGCACCCAGGGCAAAGTTGAAGATTACAACCATTGCAAAGTGGCTGCTTAATTATATCATCCATGTATTTTTCAATCTGGTCGTATTCTTTTTTGCCAAGTTTTATTGATGCACGTTTCAATTCAACAATGACATTACGCTGACAACTTTCTCCTTGAATTTCTGTTTTCGTAAGAAACAAATCTAATTCGCCCATGGGTTTATCAACCAACTTTGCATTATCTCAACCCCGACTATTA